>NZ_JBFTZL010000057.1:0-20169 GCF_056406825.1 Arthrobacter sp. P1_A5
CACCTCCGACGGCGGCGGGCTGCACCTGCAGCCGCTGCCCGGCACCGACCTCGCCCTGCTCCTGGGTATCTCCCACGCGGTGATCCACGAGGGCCTCGCGGACGCGGGATACATCGCGGACCGGACCACGGGTTATGACGCCGCGGTCCGCAGCGTCGCCAGCTTCTGGCCCGAACGGGTCCAGTCGATCACCGGCGTCCCCGCCGGGCTGATCCGTGAAACCGCCCGGCGGCTGGCCGACGGCGCCGGCAAGGGCGGCAGCTACATCCTCACCGGCCGCGGCGTCGAACAGCACGTGGACGGCACTGACACCGCCACGGCCGCCATTAACCTCTCCCTCCTGCTGGGCCTGCCGGGCTCCGCGCGCAGCGGCTACGGCACGCTCACCGGCCAGGGCAACGGCCAGGGCGGCCGCGAACACGGCCAGAAGGCGGACCAGCTCCCCGGCTACCGGAAGATCACCGATCCCGCCGCCCGCGCCCACATGGCCAGGGTCTGGGGCGTGCCCGAACCCCTGATTCCCGGCCCCGGCCTTCCCGCCGTCGAACTCCTCAAGTCGCTGGGACAGCCCGACGGCGTCCGGTGCCTCTTCGTGCACGGCGCCAACGTGGCGGTGTCCGCCCCGGACGCGAATGCCGTGATCGCGGGCCTGCGCAGCCTGGAATTCCTGGTGGTGTGCGACTTCTTCCTCTCCGAGACCGCCGCCGAGGCGGACCTGGTCCTGCCGGTGACCCAGTGGGCCGAGGAGGAAGGAACCCTCACCAACCTCGAGGGCCGCGTGCTCCGCCGCCGCCGGGCCCTCACTCCCCCGCCCGGTGTCCGCAGCGAGCTGTGGATCATGACCCGGCTGGCCGAAATGCTGCACGCGCCCTCCACCTTCAGCGAGGATCCGGAAACGGTGTTCGAGGAGCTCCGGCTCGCGTCCTCCGGCGGYCTGGCCGACTACTCCGGGATCGACTACGCCATGCTGGACCGTGGCGAGGCCGCCTACTGGCCCTACCCCGCCGGGAGCGCGGGCACGCCGCGGCTCTTCCTGGACGCCTTTGCCCATGCGGGCGGCCGGGCCGTGTTCACGCCGGTGACGCCCCGACGTCGTTCTTCTTCTGCGGGCTTCGCGTCCGCGGCGGACCGCCGGGTGGACCAGCGGGCCGACCGAGCCGGCGACGATCGTCCCGGCACGCCGATGACCCTCATTACCGGCCGCCTGATGGAGCACTACCAGTCCGGCGCGCAGACCCGCCGGGTGGCCGCCCTGGCCGAAGCCCAACCGGAGGCGCGGCTCCAGCTCCACCCCGCCGCGGCTGCCGCCCAGGGCATCGCCGACGGCGACTACGTCTCGATTTCCAACGAACGCGGCGTGGTCAGCTGCCGTGCCGAGCTGAGCACGGATATCCGCCCGGAGACGGTGTTCCTGCCGTTCCACTTCCCGGAGCTCGAGAGCGCCAACCGGCTCACGGAGGCGGCCACGGACCCCATTTCCGGGATGCCCGAGTTCAAGACCAGCAAGGTGTGGATCAGCCCGGCAGCTTCCCCGGATGCCCTGGCCGGCAAGCACAGCGGCGTTTCGGCCCGCGTTCTTCAAGCAGAGGAGACCTCATGACTGAGCGGATTGTGGTGGTGGGCTTCGGGCCCGTCGCCGCGAGGCTGATCGACGAGCTGCTGCCGGCCGTGCGCAGCGGCATCGCACACCTGACCGTCGTCGGCGAAGAGTCGGAGGCGGCGTACAACCGCGTGCTGGTGGCGGATCTTGGCGTCGGCCGGACGACGCCGGCTGCTCTGGCCCTCGCGGACGCGGCGGCACTGGTGGCCGACGGCGTCGATGTCCGGCTGGGCGTCCGCGTCCGCCGCGTGGACCGCGCCCGGCAGCGGGTCTTGTTGAGCGACGGCACCTCCCCCGGTTACGAGCGGCTCGTCTTCGCCACCGGTTCACGGCCGGTCATCCCGAACCTGACCGGGCTCAACCCGGACCCGGCCGCGCCGGTGCTGCCGCCGGGCGTGACCGCCCTGCGCGATCTTCGCGACGCGTCCGTGCTGCATTCTGCCGTGGCGGGCGGAAAGCGCGTCGTGGTCCTGGGCGGCGGTGTGCTGGGCCTGGAGACGGCCCTCGCCGCGGCCGAGGAAGGCGCCACGGTGACCGTGGTGCACAATGGCCCGCATCCTTTGGGCCGGAACATCGACCGCGGCGGCGGCGCCGTGCTCGCGGCGTCCCTGCGGAACTGCGGCGTGCGGGTGGCCGGCAACGCCCGCTCGGTCGGCGTCGAACACAACGCGCCCGACGGCGGCTTCTCCGCCTTGTTGCTGGATGACGGCTCCGCGATCGACGGCGACCTCCTGGTCCTCTCCTGTGGTGTCCGGCCGCGGACCGAACTTGCGGAGGGCTGCGGGCTCTCCACCGGTGCCGGGATCCTGGTGGACCACAAGCTCCGCGCCCACCACGAGCCCCACATCTTCGCGATCGGCGACTGCGCCGAGGTCCGCTGCCCGGACCCCGAGTGCGTTCAGTGCCGGACTGCGAGGGGTCCCTCCGGGCTGGTCGGCCCGGGCTGGCGGCAGGCCGAATGGCTCGCCGACTATCTGACCCTCCTGGCGTCCGGGGCTCCTGCCGAGGCGGAAGCCTTGCCGGCACTTCCGGCGGAACTCCCGGGCGTGATCGTGCTCAAGGCCCGCGGCATGAACCTGGCCGTCGCCGGGGATGTGTCCGCGGACCCGTGGGACGAGGACGCCTTGAGCGCCGGGGCCGTGAACGGCCGGGCCCGGCTGCAGATCGCCCAGTGGGCCGATCCCGAGCACGGCCGCTACGTCAAGATGACCACCCGCGCCGGCGTGCTGGAAGGCCTCGTGGCCGTGGGCATGCCGCGCACCTCGGCCGAGCTGGTGCAGCTCTTCGAACGCGGCGCGGAACTGCCGGCCGACCGGTCGCTGCTGCTGCGCCTGGACGGGCCGGACCAGGTCGCTTCCCCAGGTGCCGCCGACCCCGCCCGGACGGTCTGCCGGTGCGCCGGTGTCAGCGGCACGGCCATTGCCACTGCCGTGTCCGAGGGCTGCGGAACGGTGCCCGAGGTATCGGCGTCCACCCGCGCCGGCACGGGCTGCGGCGGCTGCCACGAGGACATCAAGGGCATCATCGAGGCCCACTTTCAGGGGGCGGCTGCCTGAGTACTAACCCGCTGGGTTATCGAAGTTCCTCTGCCACTGGGCATGCTCGAGGCCCGCTTCCAACCGGCGGTCCGCAGTCCACCTAGGCAGATATTCGAGCGCTGGTATCTCGCGGGCAGGCTTGGAGCTGTGCGTGGGCTCAGGCCGGGTCTGCACAGGCTTGGGTCTGGGGCGGGTCTGGACCTGCTTGGCCACAGGCCGGGTCTGGACGGGCTTCCGGGGGTAGCTCGACCGTGTGTCGGCTGTGTGGTGCCTCTTCCAGGCCACAAGCGCCCAGATGAAGAGTCCTGTCAGGGTGAGTTGCCAATAAGTGACCAGTATCCCGATGACGACCAAGATTAGAAATAGGGCGGGGATCCACATGGCGACATTATGCCTTTGCTTGACGCCAGGAGGTAGAGGCCTTACTCCCGTGGTTTAAGCACGGCGGCGCGCAAGGAAGACCCGCGCACCCGAAGAGAACTCCAAGCTGGACCGGCCATCATCCAAAAGAGCCCCGACCAACCGTGAGGGCTCTGGCCAACTCCGCTCCGCTAAGGCTAAGCGGCCTTTCCAAACCACACAGGAATGAACACATACCGGGAAGCCCCGACATCCTTCGGACGCAGCTCACTGCGTGACCCAGACGCGCCACGGGTTCGGCCTTGCCGCTGGTTCTTCTAAGGCCAGTTCGCTTGATGCAGTTCGTTCTCGCCCGATCCTGCGGGAGCCCTGGTGCTGCCAGCCGGGCTGGCCTATCTCCGCAGATAAGTAGCGGACACCTCATAGGCGCGTAGTCGATACCTGCGTTGGAGCCGGAGGGCTGCGGTAGCATGCAAGGGCTTTGCAGTCAGGGACTCGTCCCGTATGTCTGGGGGGACTTTTGCAAGCTACAAAGGAGGACCTTAATGAAACGCTGGCTCGCACCCATCACCATCGCAGTCGCCGCCGCACTCTCCGCAAGTGCCGGCCCGGCTGTTGCCGCCGCCACTCCCGTTCCGGTGGACCAAACACCTTTCACGATCGCCTGTCCGACGTTCGATCTCCAGGCTCAGCTCTCGGGCAAGGCAGGGACTGTCGTCCTGCCGGGAGACCGGGTCGCCTTAACCGGCCCCAATTTGAGGATTACCCTCACGGGGCCCGCTCCTGCTCTGAAAACGGTGACCTACGTCATTACCGGGGTGACCCACGTTACGACCCTGCAGGACGGCAGCTTTGACGTCACCGCCACAGGGAGGAACACCATTATCGTTCCAGACGCGAACGGGCACCCCGCGGGGCTGTTCCTCACTACGGGCACCATGCACTGGACGCTCAATCCTGACTTCAGCGAAAGGACGTTGTTCTCCGGAAAGGGCACCGTAACCGACGTCTGCAGCTTGCTGGCGCCGTAACCCCCGACAACACAGGGCGCCCCCGGCAGTTGCCGGGGGCGCTTTTGCCTTCAAATCGGCCAGTCCGGAGTTCAGGGCACTTAGCAACTCCAACCGCCCCGAAGCGGGCCTTTCTCCCCTTGGCACGTCCGAGGGGTGGGGATGCAATGAACGTAGGTTCCGTTCATCCGCAGGAGGCATCCCATGAACGTCCCGGTCATTTTGGCGCTCGGCGCGATCATTGTGTTCGCGGTCGTGATGGGTGTTGTCATGTCCCGTGAAAAGGATCCGCAACGGCGGGCCGCCGCGCTGACGCGCACCGGCGCGGCCGTCATGGCGGCGTTCACCGTCATCGGGGGAATCTTCATCGGCGGCTTCGCGATGCAGGACCCGGGCGGAACAACCGGAACGCTGATCACGCTCGCCTGGGTGGTGCCGATGCTCATCCTCGCGGTCTCGGCCTGGTTCTGGCCGGCGGCAACCGCTCCCCTGCTGCTCGCGCTCGCCTCGGCCTTCATTGCTGCGTGCGTGTGGCTCGCCTTCGACCCCGCCGCCCTGAGCGCCTTCCTCAACGACAACGGCCCCCTCATCGCCGTCAGCGTTCTCGCGCTGGCGTTCCCGGCCGCAATCCTTGGCCTGAAAGTTACCGCACTGGCCGGCTGGCTGTTGGTGGGCTTGGGGGTGTTGCCGCTGTTGATCACGATCATCGGAAGGTCGGGTGCGGTCGGATCGCTGATCGCCGCCAGCTTGGTTCCCCTGGCCTGCGGGATCGCCTATCTGCTGTCCGTCCGAATGGCGAGGGCGGGTTCGACGTCGGGAACCATCCACCCGGCGGCTGCCTAAGGCTGCCGCACCGCCGCCAAACCCGGCCGCGTAACGCAAATCGGGCCGCGGGCAAACGGCGGGTAGCATCGGGGCCATGAGCGCCGACGACGACGACATCACCGAAGAACTGCTGGCCGACGCCGGGAAGCTGACAGGGTTGAGCCTGGAACTGCTTGGGCTCGACCCCCACCCGGACGACATGACGGCCGAGCAACGGCTCCAGTTTGATCCCGAAGACCTGGCCGAGATGGCCGACGTTTCTCCGGTTGACCGTCACAAAGCCGTGGGCCAGACCCGCCTGCTGGCCGGACTCCTGTGGAACTCGTCCAGCATTCTGATCGACCAGTTGTTCCGCGATCTCGGAACGCTCAGCACGCTGGATGTTCTCACGCCGGCCGACATTGCCGGGACCTCGGTCCTGTCCTCGCTGCCGCCACAGTTCGCCGCCAGCTACGACGCGAAGTTCACCCAGAAGTTCATCGTGGTCGCGGCCGACGTCACCGCGTCGCTGGTCCGGGGCTGGACCGCCCCCGGCTGCCTTGCAGCGGAACTAGCCGTCCGCTGCCTGCTCGATCAGGCGGAAATCACCGAGGACATCTACGAACTGGACCTTCCGGAGGACTGGCGGGCCGACGTCGAGGAAGTCCTGTTGGAGGATGCCGACAGTGACGCGCTGTACTCCGACAACCTTGACGTCCTCGAGGACGACGCCGCAAGTCTGGATTTCGAGCAGTGGTTCAAACCCTTCACCCCTGGCGACACGGTTCCGCCGTACGCCTACTCCTGAGCTCTACGACTGAGCCCTACGGCTGGGCCGGCGGCTCGGCGAACCGGGCCAGGAAGTCCTCCGTGAAGCGCCGGACTCCGTCCCACTCGGTGTACACGTAGTCACGGGATGTGTCCGTGTCGAGGGATCCTTTGTCCTTGGCGATCTTCTTCATGACGTGCTTCTTGATGAACCCGTAGTGGGTATAGAGCAGGGCGCCGGCGAACAGTCCGACGTGCGCGGGCCGCCACCCCGTGTCCTGCTCGAACTTCTCCACGTAGCCCTCCGCAGTCTGCTCGTCCCCCTGCGCGGCCATGCTCACTGAGACGAGGGCGGAAGGCAAACGCTCGAGCTCACCGCGGTTCTTCTTCACGAAGTCCGTGACGTACCCCTCGTGCTTTCCCACGTGCACCGAGGCCGCCACGATCACGCCGTCGTAGCCGCCCGGAAGGGTATCTCCGGAAAGTTTGAGGTCCGCCGTCTCTGCTTCGTGCCCGAGCGCCCGGATCACGTCGCCGATGTAATCCGCGATTTTTGCTGTTTGTCCTTCAACGGTTCCGTAGGGGACATAGATTTTGGCCATGTGCCAAGTTGACCTCGCCCGGCTGTGACGCACTACGGCCGAAGGTCCCGCGGGCGGCAACGCACGGCCCTCTTGACGCCCGCACTCTTGACGGCGGCGGCCTACCGACATGAGATGGACGAAGGCCCGGTCCGGTTCTGATTCGACCGGCCGGTACACAAGTAGAACCCTCGATGAAAGGACGCAACATGTCCCTGCTCGACTCCGCCCTCTGGGACGGCAGGATCTACCTCAGCGGCTGGCGGCCCGGGCGCGGCGGGACCGGTGACGCCGTCGAACCGGCCACTGGAGAAACGCTGGGCCGCTATGGCGTGGCCTCCGTGGAGGATGTCCGCGAAGCCGCCGCGGTGGCCGCGAAAGCGCAGAAGGACTGGGCCGCCCGCAACCCGGAAGACCGCGCCGCCGTGCTCCGCCGCGCGGGACAACTCTGGGAGGAACACTCGGCGGAAATCCAGGCCTGGATCGTCCGCGAATCCGGCGGCATCCCGCCCAAAGCGGGGCTGGAAACCCACATCGCGGCCAACGAATGCCACGACGCCTCCGCCCTGCCCTCACTCCCGGCTGGCGACGTGCTGACCTCAAACGAGAGCCGCTGGTCCTTCGCCCGGCGCCGGCCCGTCGGCGTCGTTTCGGTGATTGCACCCTTCAACTTCCCGCTGATCCTCTCCATCCGCGCAGTCGCCCCGGCGCTGGCCCTTGGCAACGCCGTCCTGCTCAAACCGGACCCGCGCACTGCGGTCTGTGGTGGCGTCACCTTGGTCCGGGTGTTCGAGGAGGCGGGTCTTCCGCCCGGCCTGCTCTCCCTGCTGCCCGGCGGCGCCGAGATCGGCTCGGCCGTCGTAGAGGCACCGGAGGTCAGCGTCATCGCCTTCACGGGGTCGACGGCGGCAGGGCGCAAAGTGGGCGAGGCGGCCGGCCGGCTGCTCAAGCGTGCCCACCTGGAACTCGGTGGGAACAACGCATTGATCGTGCTGCCCGGCGTCGACCTCCCCAAAGCTGTCTCCGCCGCCGCGTTTGGCTCCTTCATGCACCAGGGTCAGATCTGCATGGCGTCCGGCCGGCATATCGTGCACGAGGACATCTACGAGGACTACGTCAGCTCCCTGGCGGAAAAGGCCCGCCATCTACCGGTAGGCGACCCGAAGAGCGGAACAGTGGCGCTGGGCCCGGTGATCGACGAGAAGCAGCTCCACCGGGTGGACACGATCGTTCAGGACGCGGTGCAGGGCGGCGCGCGCCTGGCCGCCGGCGGCAGCCATGACGGCCGGTTCTACCAGCCCACCGTGCTCGCCGACCTCGACCTCGCCAGCCCGGCGTGGAAGGACGAGATCTTCGGCCCCGTCGCCCCGGTGATGAAGTTCTCCACCGTGGACGAGGCCGTTGCCCTGGCCAACGACAATGAATACGGGCTTTCGATAGGAATCCTCGGCGACGTCGGGATGGCCATGACGATCGCCGACCGGCTCGACTCCGGAAAGATCCATATCAACGAACAGACGGTGTCCGACGAGGCCAACTCGCCCTTTGGCGGGGTCAAGAACTCGGGCAACGGCTCGCGGATCGGCGGCCATCACGCCAACATCGAATCCTTCACGGAAATCCAGTGGCTGACCGTGCGGCCGGACATCGCGCCGTACCCGTTTTAGGCCGGGTAAATGCGGGAGTTCCCCGTACTTAGGGCTCGAACAAGACCGAACCGGTCATGAAGATGCCGCGCTGCGGGACCCAGAATTCCCCGAGCCGGTCCTGGACCGGCAATGCCGACGTCTGTCCCAGGCTGTGCCCCTGCAGCTGCGCTTTGCTTTCGCGGACAAACCACATCTGACGCGGACGCGCCAAGAACGTTTGGCCGTTGGGCGCCGCGCCCGTCAGCCCGAGGTGCCCCGCCCCCAGCACCGGGCCGGCAACGGCCCCCATGGCGCGCAGGAACGTCCGGCTGCGCCACAGCCGCTCCGGAACGGCGCCGGACACCGCGGACATAAGCCGGGTCACCGGCGTCGCCGCCAGCGTCAAATCCCAGCTCAGGTCCACGCCGGCTCCGACTTCCACGCTAAAGGAATAGCCGTCACGCCACCGGATGGAAACCCGGCTAGTGGACGCCGAGCCGATGGCGCTGCCGAAGTAGCGGGGGCAGGAGGTCCCGGGGTCGGTGGTGCTGTGAATCGCCCAGACGCCGGCAGGGTCGCGGATCCAGACCGAAATGTAGCCCGGGCCGACGGACGATGCCGGAAAATGCCGAAAGGCCAGGACGTAGCCGGAGCTGAACGGAACGCCCATGACGGCGTAGCCGGCAAAGCGTTCCTCTGGACCGGGAGGCAGCGCGCAGTTCTGTTCCATCGGCTCAACAAGCGAGCGGGGACTCTGCATGGCTCCGGCCTCCGGTTTTGCTACATGTGAACTGTTACATGTGGACGTGGAGCCGCCGGGCCGCTTCCGAGATGGAGCCGCTCAGGGACGGGTAAACGGTGAAGGTGCTGGCGACGTCGTCGACGTGCAGCTTCTGCGTCACGGCGATCGAGATCGCGAAGATGAGCTCGGAGGCGTTCGGGCCCACCACCACCCCGCCAATCACGGTGCCGGAGCCCTTGCGGGCGAAGATCTTGATGAAACCGTCGCGGTGGTTGCGCATTTTGGCGCGCGCGTTGCTGCGCAGGGACAGTTTGATGACGTCGGCCTGGTACTTGCCCGAATCAATCTCGGCCTCGGAGACGCCCACGTTCGCAATCTCGGGCGAGGTGAAGATGTTGGACGCCACCTGGTGCAGCTTAAGGGGCATGACACTGTCGCCCAGGAAGTGCGCGATCGCGATCCGGCCCTGCATCGCGGCGACGGAGGCGAGCGCCAGCACGCCGGTGCAGTCGCCCGCGGCGTAGATGTTCGGCGCAGTGGTGCGCGAGACGCCGTCGACCTTGATGTGGCCGCTCTCGGTCAGCGCGACGCCGGCTTCCTCCAGGCCGATGCCGGCCGTGTTGGGGATGGAGCCGACGCAGACCAGGCAGTGGCTGCCGGTCACCTTCGAACCGTCGCCGAGGGTGACCACGACGCCGTCGTCCGTGCGCTCGACCGTCTCGGCGCGGGCGCGGGAGAGGACCTTGAGCCCGCGGCGTTCGAAGACGCCCTCGAGGACCTCGGCGGCGTCGGTGTCCGAGCCCGGCAGCACGCGGTCGCGGCTGGAAATCAGGGTGACCTTGGAACCCAGGCCGTTGTAGGCCGAGGCGAACTCTGCGCCCGTGACGCCGGAACCCACCACGATCAGCTCTTCGGGGAGCACGTCCATGTTGTAGATCTGGGCCCAGTTGAGGATGCGCTCACCGTCCGGGCGGGCCGTGGGCAGCTCGCGCGGGTGGGCGCCGACCGCCAGCAGGATGGTGTCTGCCTCCACCGTCTCGGTGCCGTTGGCGGTGAGGACCTCGATGGTGTGGTTGTCCAGCAGCCTGCCGGAGCCGATCAGGATGCGGACGTTCTGGTGTTCCAGCCCGACTTGGATGTCCTCCGACTGCTTCCGCGCCAGCCGCAGCAGGCGGTCGTTGATGTGCTTGAGGTCCGCGCGCATCGTAGGGGTGCAGTCGCCGCCGTCGAGGTCGAATTTAACCCCGAGCTCGCCGGCCTCGCCGACGCGGGTCATCAGATCTGCCGTCGCGATCAGGGTTTTGGACGGTACGACGTCGGTCAGCACCGCCGAGCCGCCGAGGCCCGCACGCTCGATAATGGTGACCTGCGCCCCCAGCGAGGCGGCGACCATGGCGGCCTCGTAGCCGCCAGGCCCTCCGCCGAGAATTGCGATGCGGGGTGAGCTGAAGTCAGGATGCGTAGTCACAATCAACCATTGTCCACCATCTGAACCGGAGCCACCAAGAATCCGGGCCGCGCGCGGGTCCGGCCGTGCATGCTGGGCAGCGGGCCCCGGCCGCGATAACTTGTACCGGTGAGTACAACAGAATTCCTGAACACGGACCCTTTCGACGCCGCCCGCKCCGCCGCCGACTACATCGCCGCAGAGACGGGCGTCGACTCCCATGACGTCGCGCTGGTCCTCGGTTCGGGCTGGGGCGACGCCGCCGAGCTCATCGGCGAGACCACCGCCACCTTGTCCGCCGCCGAAATCCCCGGCTTCTCCGCACCGTCCGTGGTGGGGCACGTGGGGACCATCCGCTCGGTCCTGACCAAAGAGGGCAAGCGGGCCCTGGTCCTGGGCGCACGCACGCACTACTACGAGGGCAAGGGCGTCCGCGCCGTGGTGCACGGCGTGCGCACCGCCGCCGCGGCCGGCTGTAAGACCCTCGTGCTGACCAACGGCTGCGGCGGGCTCAACGAGAACTGGACGCCCGGCACGCCGGTGCTCATCAGCGACCACATCAACCTCACCGCCACTTCTCCGCTGGAAGGGGCAACGTTCGTGGACCTGACGGACCTGTACTCCTCCCGGATCCGCGGGCTGGCCCGCGAGGTGGACCCGTCGCTGGACGAGGGCGTCTACGCCCAGTTCACCGGCCCGCACTATGAGACGCCCGCCGAGGTGCAGTACGCCAAGCGGATCGGCGCCGACCTGGTGGGCATGTCCACGGCGCTTGAGGCGATCGCCGGCCGTCACGCCGGCATGGAGGTCTTCGGCATCTCGCTGGTGACCAACCTCGCCGCCGGGATCAGCCCCGTGCCGCTCAGCCACGGGGAAGTCCTTGAGGCCGGCGAGGCCGCCGGCCCGCGGATTTCCAAGCTGCTGGCAGACATCATCGCCAAGCTCTGATCCTGGTTCTGGGCTAGGCCCCGCAACAGGTCCTGGGCCACCCGGCTGCGGTTATTCCGCAGCCAGGTAGTCCAGGACCTTTGCCTTGTCCGCCGGGAACCGCCGCTCCATCGAGTCCGCGATCCCGGCGATGCTCTGGCGCGCCAGGGCCTGCCGCCAGGCGAGTTCGGCCTGGCGCATGGTCTGGGAAATCAGGCACGTCCGCGCGAAGTTCTCCTGCCGGTCCGGTTCCGGAACATTTCCGAGGATCGCCTCGCATCGGAACGCCGGGTCCTGGCCCTCGAGCGCCAGCACGATGTCCAGCACGGTGATGTTCTCGGGCCGGCGCGCCAAGAGAAAGCCGCCGCGGGGACCCGACACCGAGTCCAGGACGCCGGCCCGGACCAGCGACTGAAACTGCTTGTTGAGATAGGCCGCCGGGAGTTTGTAGAACTCCGCCAGCCGGGCGCTGTTCACCGGCTCACCGGGCGGTGTCCATGCCATGTTGACGCAACTGTGCACGGCCCACTCGACACCACGGCCCATCTTCATATTCCAGACGTTACGTGTCCGGAAATTTGGGTGTCAAGGTCCCGCGAAAAGCCTCGAGATGGAACTGAAACCCGAACTCTCGATTGTCTGGCCAGGAATCGCCCACGATTGGCGATAGTTTGGTTCCATGACGTCTTCTGATGCCGAACTCGCCCGCCTCCTGAGCGATGCCCGCGATTGGGCAAGCCAGGACCCGGACCCCGCCACCGCCGCCGCCCTCTCCGAACTGGTCCGCCTCACCGACGGGGGCGTCGCCGCGGCCCGCCAGGAACTGGCCGACAGCTTCAGCGGCACCCTGCAGTTCGGCACCGCTGGACTGCGGGCAGCCCTCGGCCCGGGTCCGAACCGGATGAACCGCGTGGTGGTCCGCCGCGCCGCCGCCGGCTTCACCGCCTTCCTCACCAACGCGGTCGGGCAAGCCTCCCCCGGCACCCGGCCGCGCGCCGTCGTCGGTTATGACGCCCGTTACAACTCCGACATTTTCGCCGAGGAAACCGCGGCGATCCTCACCGCGGCGGGGGTTGACACCTTCCTGATGCCGTCCGCGCTGCCCACCCCGCTGCTCGCCTACGCGGTGCGGGCGCTGGACTGCGACGGCGGCGTCATGGTTACCGCCAGCCACAACCCGCCGCAGGACAACGGCTACAAGGTGTACCTCGGCCGTCACGCGGTGGAGGAAAGCGGCCGCGGCGCCCAGATCGTGGCACCCTACGACGCCCTGATAGCGGCGAAGATCGACGCCGTCGGCGCCCTGGACTCCATCGTCCTGGCCGCGGACGGGTGGACCGTGCTGGAGCCCTCGATCGCCGCCGACTACCAGCGCGCCGTCGCGGCCCTGGCAGTCCCTGAGCACTTCCCAGCCCGCGGGCTCAAGATCGTCCTGACCCCCATGCACGGGGTGGGTGGGGAAACGGCCGTGGCGGTGCTGAACGCCGCCGGATTCGACGACGTCACGCTCGTCACCGAACAGGCGCAGCCGGATCCGGACTTCCCCACGGTGAACTTCCCGAACCCGGAGGAGCCCGGGGCGCTGGATCTTGCCCTCGAGGCGGCGACGCGCGAGGACGCCGACATAGTGATCGCCAACGATCCCGACGCCGACCGGGCAGCGGTGGCGGCGAAGGATCCTGATACCGGCGCGTGGCGCATGCTGCGCGGCGACGAGGTAGGCGCATTGCTCGGTGCCCACGTCGTGGCGCGGCAGGCCGCCAGTGGCGAAGCACCGGCCGGCGTGTTCGCCAACTCGATCGTGTCCTCCCGGCTGCTGGCGCGGATCGCGGCCGCGGCAGGTTACGCGCACGAGGAAACCCTGACCGGTTTCAAGTGGATTGCCCGGGTGCCGGGGCTGGTCTTCGGCTACGAGGAGGCGCTGGGCTACTGTGTTGCTCCGTCGCTGGTGCGCGACAAGGACGGCATTTCGGCCGCGGTCCTCATTGCCGAACTCGCGGCGGCCGCAAAGGCCGAGGGCAAGACGATCTTTGACACCCTGGACGAGCTGTACCTGGTGCACGGGCTGCACGCGAGCGACCAGCTCAGCATCCGGGTGGCGGACCTCGGCCTGCTGGACGCGATGATGAACCGGCTGCGCGTGAACCCGCCGGAATCGTTCGGCGGCTCCGGCGTCGAGGCCGTCAAGGACCTTGCCGAGGGCAGCGAACTCCTCCCGCCCACCGAGGGCCTGCTGTACCTGACCCGGGACCTCAGCCGTGTGATCATCCGTCCCAGCGGCACGGAACCGAAGCTCAAGTGCTACCTGGAAGTCATCCGCAGTKTCGGCTCGGCCGCCGAGCTTCCGGCAGCCCGGGACGAGGCCCGCACGGCCCTGGACGGCGTCCTTGCGGACGTCCGCGAGGCACTGGGCCTCTAGAGCTGCACCTCAATGTACCCGCCCACAATCCGGGTACCGAAGGTGGCGAGGCGGAGTTCCGKGCTGCCGAGGCATTCTCCCGTGCCGAGGTCGTAGACCTCCTTGTGCAACGGCGATGCCACCGTGGGCCGGTCCCCGCGGGATCCGGTGATGCCGCGTGCCATGACGTTCGCCCCGGTGGCCGGGTCCTCCTGCGCGACGGCGAAAACCTCACCGGACAGGGTGCGGAACACGGCCACCTGGCGGCCCGCAATCAGTGCCGCCTCGCCCCAGGCGGGTTCCAGGTCCGCCACGGCGCACACCCGGTGCCAGCCGGCTGCGGCTCCAGTAATTTGGTCCTCAACGTCGTGTACGGCGGTTTCAAGTACGGCGGTCATCCCGGCCCCTCTCTGATACATCCCTTACGGGCTCAACCGCTGCTGCGGCCACATATTCAAGCTAGGCGCGCGGTGTTTCATCCGGACGCTCCGGATGTGTCCGGCGCGTAAAAGAGAGCTCACACGGCGGGAAATGCATTCGTGATGCAGAAGTTAAGATCACGAAACATAAGGGAAACTGAAGCGAAATTCCGGTTGCCTAGTCTGGGACGACAAGCTGCAGAGCACCGTCTGCGGCCCATGCGAAAGGCCCACCGTGACCGGACACCCCTCAAGCCACCCGAACCAGGGCGCAACCAGCGCCGCCCCGCGCCGTATTGTGGTGGCTGGCGGCGGCCCCGCAGCGCACCGTTTCGCCGATGCCATGCACGCCCGCGGACTCGATGGCTGGCACGTTACCGTCCTCACCGAGGAAGCCCACCTCCCCTATGACCGCGTCGCGCTGAGCAAGGCACTCACCGACAGCGACGTCGACCTCACCCTGGGCAGCGCTTCCATGTGGGACCACACGGCCCTGAGCCTCAAGACCGGCGAGCGCGTCACCAGCATCGACGCGGCCGGCAAGACCGTCCAGACCGCGGCGGGAACCGTCTATCCGTATGACGAGCTGGTGGTCGCGACGGGCTCGGACGCTGCCCGCCTGCCCATCCCGGGCGCCGAACTCACCCATGTGTACCGCACCCTTGAGGACGTCTGGTCCATCAACAAGGCCATCGCGGACCTCACCGCGAAGCTGGGCCGGAAGGTCAACGCGGTCACCATCGGCGGCGGTCTGCTGGGCCTGGAATCAGCCGCCGGCACCGAACAGCTCGGCGCCACCCCGATCGTCATCAACGGCTCGCCGTGGCTCATGAACACCCAGCTGGACGAGGGTGCCGGGCAGGCCCTCGGCCGGCTGATCGAGGCCAAGGGCTTCACTGTCCACGGCGGGGTGTTCCCCTCCGAGGTCCTCTCCGACGACGACGGCCAGGTCACCGGCGTCCTCATGGCCGACGGCCGGATCATCGACGCCGACATCGTGATCGTCGCGATCGGCGTGCGGCCCCGCGACGAGCTGTTCCGGGCCGCAGAGGGCGCACCGCAGCAGTTCCAGCTCGGCCAGCGCGGCGGCGTCGTCATCTCCGACGACTGCTCCACGGAGGTTCCCGGCATCTGGGCGATCGGCGAGGTCGCCAACTTCGGCGGCATGTGCCTGGGCCTCGTGGCCCCGGCCAACACGATGGCCGAAATCGTCGCGGACCGGCTGCACGGCGGCGACGCGACCTTCCCCGGCTTCGACACCGCCACCAAGCTCAAGCTCTCCGGCGTCGACGTCGCCAGCTTCGGTGACGCCTTCGCCCGCACCGAACACGCGCTCGAGATCGTCTACGCCGACCCCGCCCGCGGCGTCTACCAGAAGATCGTCACCACCGACGATGCCAAGACCCTGCTCGGCGGCATCTTCGTCGGCGACGCCTCGCCCTACACCTCCCTGCGCCCCATGCTGGGCCGCGAACTGGCCGCCGAACCCGGCGCCTACCTCACCGCGRCCGGCGGCGGCGACGCGGGGGACGAAGTCTTGGAGATCCAACTGCCGGATGACGCCATCCTGTGTTCCTGCAACAACGTCTCGGCCGGAACCATCCGTGACACCGTCAACGGCTGCGGGGCCTGCGACGGCAACGCGCCGGTCCGGGAACTCGGCGAGCTCAAGGGCTGCACCCGCGCCGGCACCAGCTGCGGTTCCTGCGTGCCGATGCTCAAGAAGCTGCTCGAAACCGAACTGACCAAGTCCGGCGTCGAGGTCTCCAAGGCCCTGTGCGAACACATCGAGCTCTCCCGCCAGGAACTCTTCGACGCCATCCGGGTCCTGGAGCTGACCTCCTTCGAGGAGATCATGGCCAAATACGGCACCGGCGCCGGCTGCGACATCTGCAAGCCGACCATCGCCAACATCCTCGCCAGCCAGAACAGCGCCTACGTCCTGGACGCCGGCCGCGGCACCCTGCAGGACACCAACGACCGCGCCCTGGCCAACATGCAAAAGGACGGCACCTACTCGGTGGTCCCGCGGATCGCCGGCGGCGAGATCACCCCGAAGAAACTCGGTGTGATCGCCGCTGTCGCCGAGCAGTACGGCCTCTACACCAAGATCACCGGCGGGCAGCGGATCGACATGTTCGGCGCCCGGCTGGAGCAGCTGCCCGAAATCTGGAAGGTCCTGGTCGATGCCGGCTTCGAATCCGGCCAGGCCTACGGCAAGAGCCTGCGCACGGTGAAGTCCTGCGTCGGCTCCACCTGGTGCCGCTTCGGGGTCCAGGATTCGGTGGCCATGGCCATCGCGCTCGAGTTGCGCTACCGCGGCCTCCGCAGCCCGCACAAGCTGAAGATGGGCGTCTCCGGCTGCGCCCGCGAATGTGCGGAGGCCCGGGGCAAGGACGTCGGCGTGATCGCCACCGCCGACGGCTGGAACCTGTACGTCGGCGGCAACGGCGGCGCCACCCCGGCGCACGCCCAACTGCTGGCCAAGGACCTCGACGACGAAACCCTGATCAGGTACATCGACCGCTACTTCATGTACTACATCCGCACGGCYGACCGGCTGCAGCGCACCGCGCGCTGGCAGGAAGAGCTCGACGGCGGCATTAAGCACGTCGAGGACGTGGTGGTGCACGACACCCTGGGCATTGCCGCGGACCTCGAAGCCGCCATGGCCAAGCACGTTGACACCTACGTCGACGAATGGGCCGACACCCTGAAGGATCCCGAGCGCCTCCGCCGCTTCCGCTCCTTCGTCAACGCCCCGGACCAGAAAGACGATTCGATCACCTTCGTCTCCGACGAGCGCGGCCAGATGCGCCCCGCGACAGCGGAGGAGAAGGCGCGGGCCGGGCAGCAGCCGGTCCTGATCGGGGCTTCCATTCCGGTCCGATCCACCACCCCGGGACTGCCTGACGAGAACGAGGTATAGCCATGCAGCTCACCATTGACCTCACCGGACGCGAAGTCCTGGTCACGGGCGCGGACCACGCCGCCCGTCAGGCCGTACGGCGCTATGAGGCGGCCGGCGCCGTCGTGTTCCGCCTCAGCACCCCGCAGGGCGCCGGCATTGACGGCCCGCTGCCCGAGCGCCCGTTCCTGGTGGCGGCGGTCGACGACGGCCAGCCGGGCTGGGAGGCCCTCCTGGGCCGGTGCCGTGCCACCGGCATCCCGGTCGCGGCCGAGCCCCCGGCCGGCCCGGCGGGCCACGTCACGTTAGTCGGCGGCGGACCCGGGACCACCGAGCTGCTCACGGTCGCCGCCGTCGCCGCGCTGCGCGATGCCGACGTCGTCTTCTACGACCGGCTCGCCCCGTACCAGGACCTGCCGTCCCTGACCTCGGCAGAGCTCGTGGATGTGGGCAAGAAGCCCGGCCACCACAAGGTCAGCCAGGCCGACATCGAAAAGCTCATGGTGGAAAGCGCGCTGGCCGGCAACAACGTGGTCCGCCTCAAGGGCGGGGACCCCTATGTGTTTGGCCGCGGCGGCGAGGAAGTCGCGTCCTGCGTCGCGGCCGGGGTTCCGGTCCGCGTCATCTCCGGCGTCACCAGCGCCATCTCGGTTCCGGCCGCCGCCGGCATCCCGGTCACGCACCGCGACGTCAGCCACATGTTCACCGTGGTCTCCGGCCATGCCCCGCTGACCGAGAACGAACTGACGCACCTCGCCGGGCTCGGCGGAACCATTGTGGTCCTGATGGGCATCGGCACCCTGCACCACCTCGCGGCCGGACTCCGCCGGGCCGGAATGCGGGCCGACATGCCGATGGCGGTCGTCGAACGCGGCTACCGCCCCGGCCAGCGCACCACGATCGCCGAGCTGGGCACCATCACCTCCGCAGCCGCGGGCTGCAGCAACCCCGCCGTCCTGGTGATCGGGGACGTTGTCCGGGTGGCCGAAGCCAACCGGGGCTGTGCCGGTGCCACGGCAGAGCTCGACCGTCTTGCTGCATCACTGATGGAGGCGTAAGGATTCCCATGAGCGCATTGAACGCCGTCGCCGCAGCCCTCCCGGAGCCCGGCGCACCACTGTCCCCCTTGAACCCCGCCCTAGCCTCCGCACTGACCGTCGGCGGCCCCGCCGGCTCATCCGCGCCGGAACCCGCCGAGGACGCGACCGACCGGGACCTTCCCCTGGACGGCTTCCGGATCGGCGTCACCTCGCACCGCCGTTCGCAGGACCTTATTGAGGCCCTGGAACGCCGCGGTGCCGAGGTGCTTCACGCCCCGGCACTGAAAATCGCCCCGGTCCGGGAGGACCAGAGCCTGATCGAGGACACCCGGGCGATCATCGCCGCCCGGCCCGATCTTTGCATCGCGACCACCGCCTACGGCATGCGCCGCTGGTGCGAGGCCGCGGACACGTTTGGCATTGGCGACCAGCTGCTGGAGACCCTCTCCGCGACCCGGATGTTCGTCCGCGGGCCCAAAGCCCGCGGCGCCGTGCGCGCCGCCGGGCTCGCCGACGTCGGAATCAGCAGCGACGAAACCACGTCCACGCTCGTGGACATGCTCCTGGCCGAGGGTGTGCGCGGCAAGACAGTCGCGGTGCAGCTGCACGGCTACACCGATGTCCGCCAGCTCGAGCGCCTGCGCATGTCCGGGGCCGCCGTCCTGACGGTCACCCCGTACCGCTGGGTCAAGCCCGACGGCGCCGACCGGCTGCCCAAGCTGATCGAAGCCGCGTGCAGCGGCAACCTCGATGTCCTGACGTTCACCAGCGCGCCCGCCGTGGACGCCATGTGGAGCACGGCGCACGAGATGGGCGTCTACAAACAGCTCGTGGAGAGCCTGAAGACCACTGTGGCGACCGCCGTCGTCGGGCCCATCACCGCGCAGCCGCTGCTCGATGCCGGGCTGCACCCGCTGATCCCGGAACGGTTCCGGATGGGCGCCCTGATCCGGCTGGTCTGCGAGCACCTGGCACTCAACCACGTCCGCCGGCTCGACACCGTTTCCGGCAGGGTGGAGTTGCGCGGCCGCTCGCTGCGCATCAACGGCGAGCCGGTCGAGATGGCGCCCGCACCGCTGTTGCTGCTGCGCGCGCTCATCGGCGCCGGCGGGGCTGTGCTCTCCCGCGAGGCGCTCTCGGACCTGCTGGAGCTGCGCGGTTCCGTGCATGCCCTGGACATGACAGTCAGCCGGCTGCGGTCCGCGCTGCCGGACACCCGGCTGGTGGAAACCGTGGTGAAACGCGGCTACCGGATCAGGGTCTAACCCAACGCGGGGTGCCGGCCTTCGAGACGGTGTGACCCACGGCATTACCGGCCGGTAAATACTGGCGAACGGGCAGGGCAGAAGCGGCAACACCCGGGAAACACCCCGGAAAAATCGGACGCCTACGCTGGGGGTCATCAAGCACACCGGCCACACGATGGCCACCCAGCGAAAGGGCCAGCACATGTCCGCTCCGGCAATGTCTCCCATCTCCACTTCCTCCCTGACAGGCGCTTCGGCTGCCGCCACCACGGCCGCCCGGCCCAGGATCGTCATCGCCGGCGCCGGCCGGGCCGCCCAGGCGCTCGTCCGGCAGCTCACCCGGACCCCGTTCGCCGGCGCCATCACCGTCCTCAGCAACCGGGACGACGCCCCCGAGGAATTGCTGGAGCTCGCCGTCCTGCCCCAGGTATCCGTCCGCTTCGGCCAGCCGGCCAGCTATATCGACGCGGAAAACCGCCGCGTGACCACCGCCGACGGCATGGAGTTCGACTACGACGAGCTCGTCATCGCCACCGGTTCCGCCCCCGCCGAGGCACCGGTGGAAGGTGCCGCCCGCTGCCTGAGCTATTCCACGATCGACGACGCCGCSGGGCTGGGCGAGGCCGTCAAGGACGTCACCCGGGTCCTGGGCCGCCGCCCCCTCGGCATCCTGGTCGGCACGGGTTCGGCCGCCGGCCAGGCCGAGGCCGTGCTCCGGTCCCGCGGCGTCCGCCCGGTCCGCACGACCGTGC
>NZ_JBFTZL010000058.1:0-20119 GCF_056406825.1 Arthrobacter sp. P1_A5
GCCGGCGATGTGGCTGGAGCTGGCCAGGCCACGCAGAGGATCCGCGGACGAGAAGATCATTCCGTGGCTGCTGGAGCGGCCCGTATTCGAGGCCCACAGCGCAGCCCACATTGCCGGCGTCGCCGAAAGCTCCGTGTACGCCGCACTGCAGCGGCTCTCCACCGCCGGGGTCATTACCCCCGTCACCCAGTCCAAGCGCAGCCGTGCCTGGGCGGCGACCGAAGTCCTCGACGAGGTGGACCGGCTGAACAACCGGCTGGCCGACGTCGGGAAGACTGGCTGACCGGACCGGCCGGCCGGGCCAGTAGGTTCTTGATCCTCACGCGGGGTGAGGATCTACGGTTGTTCACATGACAGAGACGAGCGGTGCCGCAGGTCAATCGAGCATCGGCGAACTTGCCAAAGCGTGCGGCGTCACGGTCCGGGCGCTCCATCACTACGACGAGATTGGGTTGCTGTCGGCAGGCCGGCGGACGGCTTCCGGCCACCGCCGCTACACCGAGGAAGATGTCCGGCGGCTCTACCGGATCCGGTCGCTGCAGATGCTCGGCCTCCCGCTGGCCGAAATCGGCGTTGCACTGGGAACCCCTGCCGATGACATTGGCTCGCTGCGCACGCTCCTGGAAAGGCAGTTGCTGCATCTTAGCCAGCACGCCGAGCAGGTCCAGGCGGTCCAGGACCGGATACGCGACCTGCTTTCACGTATCGACGGGGCCACCATGCCGGTGCCGGAACAGTTCATGGCAACTTTGGAGATGATCACCATGCTCGAAAACTACTTCACACCAGAACAGCGCCAGGAACTGGCCGGCCGCAGAGCCGAACTTGGCAGCGACAGCATCGAGGCCGCCAAAGTCCGGTGGGCCGCATTGGTCGAGGAGGGTCTCAAGCATGTCGAAAACAGGACGCCGGTATCCGATCCGTCCATCCGGGAATGGGCCACGGCATGGGACGAAATCGGATCCATGTTCCACGCAGGCGAAGAGACCAAAGCCACTGCCCGTTCCATGTGGCAGGACAATAAGACTGCCCTCAGCGCCGATCTGCCCTGGACCCCGGAGCAACTGGCCGGACTCATGGCCTACCTGCAAAAGGCCAGGACGCAGCCCTGATGGCCCGTGCTCTCTGTCGGAGCTTTTCAGCGGTGCTTTTTGATGGTGGCGGATGCAGAATGGAAAGAAGCCGGGCTGATTTCTCAGCCCCCTCCAGCGTTGAGGACGGCACATCATGACGAGCAACAAGACACGGACTGCACTTGTGTTGGCAACAGTACTGATCGGGCTGAGCGGCTGTGCCGGAGGCGGCGGAACCCAGGCGTCGGCCCCTGCCACGACCGCCGGGACCTCGCCCAGCATGTCGATGGAACCGTCTGCCCCGGCCGGCTCCACCGCTTCGGGGCCGGGAAGCGGGGCGGCGAACGCCGCCGCCGCGACAATCACGATCAGCAACTTCGCCTACGAGATCCCGGGTGCGGTGGCTCCCGGGGCGGAGGTGAAGGTGATCAACATGGACACCGCAGAGCACACGGTAACCGCGGACCAGAATGCGACCCTCTTTGATGTCGAGGTCAAGGAAAACGGCGGCACGGCCACATTCAAGGCACCTTCCGAACCGGGGACTTACGCCTTTCACTGCAACTACCACCCCAACATGCACGGCTCATTGACGGTCAAATGAGCGCGACGCCGCAGGCCGGCGCGCGTCCTTGACGATCTCGAACGAGAAAGGTGCCGTGGCGTGGCTTTCCGGACCCCCGCACCGTCGCTTGACCCATCCGCCGTCGATGGCCTGGTTTCGGCGCTCCGGGRCCGGCTGTTCCGGCCCGGAGACGCCGGCTACGACGACGCCCGGAAGGTCTTCAATGCGATGATTGACCGCCGTCCGGACGTCATTGTCCGCCCTGCCGACGCCGAGGATATTCGCCTTGCCGTGAACTTCGCCCGGGAAAATGATCTCCCTGTCTCTATCAAGGGCGGCGGCCACAAGGTGGCAGGGAACGCCGTCGGCGCCCGAGGGCTCATGCTGGATTGCTCCGGCATGAAGAACGTTCAGGTCGACGCCGAACGGCGCGTCGCCTTGGCTGGAGCGGGTGCGCTCCTGGTCGACCTTGACGTCGCCACCCAGGCGCACGGCCTGGCCACGCCGCTCGGAGTTGTGTCGGTTACCGGCATCGCCGGTTTGACCCTCGGAGGTGGCATCGGCTGGCTCAACGGCAACACGGGCTTGCTTGCGACAACGTGCTGGCCGCCGACATCGTGACTTCGGATGGCAGGTTGTTGACGGCGAGCCCCGACCAACACACAGACCTCTATTGGGCCATCCGCGGAGGCGGCGGCAACTTCGGTGTTGTCACGTCCTTCACCTATCGTTTGCATCCCGTCGGACAGGTTCTTGCCGGAGCGCTCTCATTCCCGGCCGAACGGACAAGGGAGGTCCTGGGCTTTTATCCCGGATTCGCCGCTTCGTGCCCCGACGAACTCTCGATGTCGGCCAGTCTGGGGTGTGACACCTCAGGACGCCCTGTCTTCGGCATCGGCGTCTGCTGGAGCGGCGCGCATGATGAGGCGGAGCTGGCGCTCCGGCCCCTGCGCGACCTCGGCCCAGATGTGGACGCGGTGGTGCCCACCGATTATGGCGTTTGGCAAAGCGCCCACGACGGCGGCTTTCCGCCGGGCCGGCACCACTATTGGAAATCGAGCTTTTTGACTGACCTCACCGCCGACGCCATCGATGTCCTGCTCCAGTTTGCGGCCGAGATGCCTTCAGCGGCAAGCGGCATCGGAATGCAACAACTGCACGGTGTGGCCGCTCGGGTTCCCCCGGCGGCGACGGCATTTCCGCATCGCCGGTCCCAGAGCGAACTCCTCATCCTGGGCCAGTGGTCCAAGCCGGCAGAAACGGAGCGCCACGTCGGCTGGGCCCGCGCCTTCTTCGAAGCGATGCAGCCCTTTGCCGCTAGCGGGGTGTACGTCAACGATCTTGGCCAGGAAGGGGAGGAACGGGTGAGGGCAGCCTACGGCGCCAACTACGACCGGCTGGCCGCCGTCAAAGCCGCATATGACCCCATCAACCTCTTCCGATCAAATCAGAACGTGCGTCCGATCGCATAGGAAATGAAGATGACCCGACGTGTGCTCCTGGCACTGCCTGCCACGATCAGGCATAGCTGGCTGTAACCGTCCTGGCTTCGCCGTCGAGTTGGATTCGACCGCCGTAGGGGAGGATCCACTGCGGGCGGGTGTGCCCGAAGGGAACCCCGATGCAAACGACGGCGGCCGGGTTGTATCGGGCGATTTCGGTGCTGACCGCATCGCATTGTGCGGCGCGGAGCCGAGCCCGTTCGGCGGCAGACGGAACCTGTCCGTGGCTGCTGACTGGAGGCCTGGCGACCAGCACGCCGTCGACCGCCCCCAGGACACCACGCTCGCCGAGCGCTCGAACCCATCGCTTGACCCAATCTGCGGGAGCCAGCAGTTCGCTGGTTTCGAGGATCAGGATTGTGCCCCGGAGCGCGTCGACGGAGGGCAGCCTGTCGGCGATGGCGAGCTGGTCGAGGACTTCGATGCAGCCACCCCAGGTGTAACCGGAGACCGTGCGTCCGGGACCTGTCCACGTCCAGGGTTCGGTGGGTTCGCGGTCGCCGTATTCGACGAGTGCCCGCGGCTCGAGCCAATCCGGCCCGAAGTCCTCCGACTCCCCGGGGTCGGTGATCTCGAGCTCGCCTCCAGTGAGCAGCGCGGCCCGCAGGGAAGCGAGGTGGACGTCGTCAGCACCCGGCCCGGCGCCGAGGTGGACCTGGGTCGACCCTCCGTGATATCCGCGTATCCCGAGTGACCACAGCCAGTTCAGCAGGTTGGTGTTGTCGCTGTATCCGACGAAGATCTTTGGATTCGACCGCACGGTCGCCTCGTCGAGATGAGGTACGACCGTGATCTGGTCGTCGCCGCCGATGGTGGCGAGAATCGCGCGGATGCTGGGATCGGCGAACGCCGCATTGATGTCCGCCGCCCGTTCCCCGGGACTGGAACCGAGCTTGCGCGTCGTCGGGAATTCCACAGGGATCAAACCCGTGGCCGATGTGAGCCGCCGCATCGCCTGCTCATGCACGGCCGGGGCGAATCCGGGGGCGGCGAACGACGGGGAGAGAACCGCGACTCGATCGCCCGCATTGAGCTTCGGGGCGGACAGTTTCAGCTGCGAATGATCCATGCACTCATCGAACCAGACGGGGCGTGGTTCGAGGCAACCCGACGACCCGACGTGCCGGTGCAGGATCCTCCAACGTGCTGCGGAGGAGGCGAAGACCAAATAGCGGTGCCGATGAGAAATCTTGTGGGTCAACGCCGGATCTGGCGCGCATCCATTTTCGGTATTTGGTGCAGCCAGTGCGGTAGGCTCCGATTCGAACCTTGGGGGACTGATGCTGAACTACTTTCGCGAAACGCAAGAGGCGAGATTTGCAACCCGTGCACGCCGGATCTACGGCTACGGCTACGACTCCGTCGGCTTCGTTGTTGCTGTCGGGGTCTTGGTGATTGCCGGCCTTGCACCGGTTTGGACTTCCTGGACGATCCTCGGCGTTTCTTGCGTTCTGGACGCTTTCCTGACCCGAAAGTGGATCAGAGAAGACGCACTCAGGGCTTATCGAAGCGACCGGACCGGCTGACATCGCCTCGGCGGTGGGCAACGGGCAATGCATTACCGGCGGCTGCAACGGCCACGACTGAGACTAAACGGGGGAAGTTATGGACAAACGTCCGTCAAGCCGCAATGGAAAGCCGTCAGTCGGGTCCCTCGTCCAGCTGGCCCTCAGTCTCTGCGCGTTGGTGGCAACCAGTGTCGCGGCCATCCTGTGGAATCCGATCGACGCAGACTTCATCAATCGCGCCGACAATGCAGGGTGGGACGAATCTATGCTTCTCCCGCACCAAATGGAACTCTCGCTCGTCCTCAACGCGTCAGTTCTGGCAACGTTTGTCGTCGTCGTGACCGCAATCATTGGCGTGCTGGCCTCACGCCGGCGGCCCAACGCCACGCAGCCCGCAAATCCGTCCGCTATTGCCTGATCCGTCCCGCCCAGGGTTCCCGGCCCGATATTCCGAAGGTCTCAATGGACTCGTGAACGGTGGCCCGAAAGTTGGAGCCGCAATTTCGCGTGGCTCTAGCCTGCGGCTTTTTGGTCATTGGCAGTCCAGAATTCACCATGTAGTTTCGAGCCGGCGGAGGTCGGCGTCTGACTGATTTCAGACGGCTGGAATACTGGGGAAATGACTCTCGCTGAACTGGAACTGCCTGGCGGCCCATTCACCATCAGGAAAGCTCAATCATGTGATGTGGCTTCGATTGTTGGGCTTCTGGCTGCCGACCAGCTCCGGGCCTCTGTCGACTCGATTGCAATCGAGCACCGGCATCCCTACGATCTTGCTTTCCAGGCAATTGATGAGGACCCCGCGCAGCTTCTTCTCGTAGTTGTCTCAACCGAAAATGAAGTGGTTGCGACCATGCAACTGACATTCATCCCCGGCCTCGCCCGAGGCGGAGCTACACGACTGCAGATCGAGGCAGTGCGGGTCCGGTCTAATCTTCGGAGCAACGGCCTTGGAGGGGCGATGATTACGTGGGCGATCGCTGAAGGGCGCCGGCGTGGCGCAAGGCTGGTTCAGCTTACATCTGACGAGTCCAGGGTCGCAGCACACCGGTTCTATGAGCGTCTTGGCTTCGAAGCGTCGCACGTGGGCTTCAAACTGTCCCTCTGAGATTTGCGTTGCGACGGTAAGCGGCGCAGTTGTGCCGTGGGTAGTGGCCGAGGGGAGGGCTCCCGAACGGCCTCACTCGTCCCGCTCCAATCCTCGGCACATGGGGGCGCCCCGATGCTATTGGGGGATGCATCGGGGCGCCTCCCACCACCATAGGCGGAGGCTTGTTCAAGTTCAAAAGTGACGGCGGCGGCCGCCGCGAACTCACTGGGATCGCCATGGCGGACAGTCCAGGCCGGGGGTCTGTGCCGGCGCCCCCCAAAAAATGCGCGCCGACACAGCCGCTCTTCGAGCGGAGTCCCCAATGGATCCGAGACAAGAATAGATGACCACTCACCCTAAAACAAGGCGGTCATCCGGTTTATGTGAGGCGGACTCGCAGAAAATCTCGACGATGGCAAGCAAGGCACCACCTGCCCGGGGGCTGCAGCCCTCGCTGGCCGTGCGAGGCTGTCACGGTGATGGTGGGGTAGGACTCCGCGGCGGGTTGGGGCTTCCAGCGGAAACCAGTCCGGAGAGAGCATGGGGGTCACCATTGTAATCGTCATGCATGATCCCCGGCAGCACAATTTCCCACATCTCTTCGATCCGTTGCATGACGTCCGCGCGGTCGGTGAGTACTCCGGAGACCATCTGAACCCCGGTGAACGAAGCAACAAGGTATCGGGCAAATGTCCCGGCGTCGACGGAGGGCCGGACCTGCAATTCTGCCTTGGCCCGTTCGGTAAGCTGCTGCATTACGGCGACCCAGTCCTCGTAAGGGCCGCGCACGGGCGGACCAAAAGCCGTCGCCTCAAACGTCAATCGGATGCCGGCCCTGACAACTGGCTCGTGCACCAGTTGAAGACCGAAAGCGCGGCACAGCAGGATCATTGCCGTCAGGCCTGGCCAGTCCCCGGCAAGGATGCTCTCGCTTTCGGCCACGACGATCCGATGCTGCTCCTCGATGACCGCCCTGGCGAGATCTTCCTTGGACTGAAAGTGGAAATAGAGGGCGCCCTTGGTCACCCTGGCCGCCTCAGAGACCTGGGTCAAGCTGGCACTGCCGTAGCCGTGCTCCTCAAAGACCGCAGCGGCGCCGACGACAATGGCACCGCGGGTGGCCTTCGCGCGATCCTGAATGACCATCTGTGAACCTCAACTTCAACTCTGGGACGTGGAAGCAGGATCGTCACCCACCCGCTGCGCGAGTTGATCGGGAGTTCCGCTGGCCTTCTCTGAAGCACCCTGTCGCGTCGCAATTCCGGGATCCAGCAGTCGCCCACTGAAAGGGAGACGAAAGACTGGTCCGATCCTAGCAAAACGGTCAACCGTCTTGTATCGGGATAAGTGCCTCTCCTGGAACCGTGATCCCACGCGTCATCCTTGACAGGTATTTGGTCCTCGCTATAGGAGTTGCAGAACGCAACACTGCTAGGAAGAGGAGATGATGGGCCGCATCGACCATTGGATGAATGTCTCCACCGACCCGCGGGTCGAGCAAGTTCCGGGGGACAACTACGCCACCCGCGATGTAAACGAGGCCAGCCCGTGTTGAGGCAGGTCGCGGAGGGTGTGCTGATCCACGAGAGCGAGTTCTGCCAGAGCAATGCCGTTGTTGTAAGGGGCCGGGCTGGTGTGTTGCTCATCGACCCCGGGGTGCACGGCTACGAAATGGAATGCCTCGCGAAGGATTTGTCTGATTCGGGCCAGACGGTTGTGGCAGGCTTCTCGACGCATCCTCATTGGGATCACCTGCTTTGGCCCGCCGGGCTCGGCGCGGTTCCCCGTTACGGCACCGCGCGCTGCGCGGCTACCGCCCGGGATCGGCTGTCGGGCGGAGTGGAGGCGGTCGCAAAGGCGGCCGGCATCCCCGAACAGGTACCGCTGGATCTCCTCGGCCTTATTACCGGCCTGCCCGTCGGGACGGCGGAGATTCCTTGGGATGGGCCCCAAGTCCGCATCCTCGAGCATCGAGCACATGCCCCGGGCCACGCGGCGCTGTTGATTGAGGAACGAGGGGTTCTCGTCGCCGGCGACATGCTTTCTGATCTCTTGATCCCGATGCTCGACTTGAACGACACCGCTGACCCGATCGAGGACTACCTCGCCGCGCTGCGGCTGCTCGAGGGCGTGGCGCGCGACGTCGATGTCCTCGTCCCCGGCCACGGGTCCGTCGGCGGAGCTGATCAGGTACGCGCACGGATCGACCAGGATCGGGCGTACGTGCACGCCTTGCGTGACGCCCATGATCCCAGCGACCCGCGGGTCGGCCCATCGGCCGCTCCAGGGTGGGACTGGGTGAGCGGCGTGCACGCATGGCAACTCCAGCGCCTCGCCCAAAAGCAGTAGGGAAAACTCGACGCATTAGCGTTGACCGAGATCGGCGGTTCGTTGTTCCCCTTTGGCGTTGTCAGGCATTGTCCGTTCGGGGACGCCGTTAGTTCAACCCCGACCAGGCCGGGCTTATAGGTGTCGCAGGTATCTTTCGGGGGAGTCCAGGAATGATCGCCAGTTGGAAACCAGATCGAGGTCCGGCCATTCCTGCTGACGAAGTCCCCACGGGCCGACTTCGAGAATCTGCGCGCCTGGAAGCGCTGCAAGAACGGGGGAGTGAGTGGACATGATGACTTGCGAGGAGCCGTCGGCGAGGAGATCTTTCAAGACCGCAAGGAGGCTGAGGCATCCCGCGAAGGACAGCGCTGATTCCGGTTCATCGAGCACCCACAATCCGCGTCCCCGGAAACGATCCACTGCCAGTTCCAGGAACGATTCGCCGTGTGACATGTCGTGGAACGAGATGTCCGGACCCACGGTGCTCGGGTTCTTCTCGAGATAGGTGAAGAAGCCGTGCATGGTTTCCGCGCGCAGGAAGTAGCCGCGTCTTGTGCCGCCGGCGTTGCGGACAAGCTGCAGGTGATCGGCAAGTATGGACTCCGTGGATCGGGTGCTGTGGCGGGCCCCTGTAGATCCGCCTTCTGGAGACAAGCCATAAGCCTGTGCAATGGCTTCCACGAGAGTGGATTTTCCCGACCCATTTTCGCCTACGAAGATTGTGGCCGGGGTCAGGTCGAGCCCTTGGTCCAGAACCTGTGCGACAGGGGGCAGGTTACCTGGCCACCGACGGCGGTCGAGGACGTGGGCCGGGTCTTCGGCCAACCGTCTGATCGGAAACCTGAGCGGGGGCATGCCCCATTCTTACAGGCTGAGTTGTTCGCAGCGGCCAGGACGAAAGGTCCTGGGAAATACCAGTCATTTCGAACTGAAACTCCGGGACTACCGAAATAGAGCGAAGACACGCACGGGTTCCGGGGCGAAGTTTGACCCCTCCATAAAGCCCATGGCTTCGTAGAAGGCGCGTTGCCCTGGTTCATTGTCAGTGATGAGCACTGTTTGCCGGACATGCGCGTATCGTGCCGTGACCTGCTCCACCAGAGCCCGGCCTACGCCCGCGCCTTGGAAAGGCGGCCGTACAAGGATGTCCTGCAGATAGCAGATGGTCGCATCGTCCGACACAACCCTCGCGAGGCCAACAAGCTCACCATTCGCGTTCCGGGCCGTCACGACAAACGAGGAACTTCGGATCGCTCTGGTGAGCAGTTCTGGAAACCGGGTATAGGCGGCCCACCCCACAGATTCGTACAACGAGAGAACTTCGGCATCGGAAAACTCGTTGGATGTGAAGATGCTGAACGCCGGCATCCGACCAGTGTTGCATGGCCTTGCCATTTGTTCATGGACACCCTGGGCTCCCGGAGCGGGACGGGTCAACTGGTCGGCGAAATCCATCGTTATTTGGGTTGCGGATCCGCGGTCAGGTGACGGTTGCGTGCCGGAGGTAGCGGGCCAGGACGAGCTTCTCGGCTACGCGCCCGACTGGACCGAATGGGGCTGCGAACTCGATCCGGTCAACCATTCTGGTTCCCTCCGCGTCCTCGCTGAACTCATGGACGTGCCTGAACCGCCGGAACGGACCCTTGATCTGCTCGTCGACGAAATACCCCGGCGCCTCCATCTGAGTGATCCGGCTCGTCATCCGGAATGGGATCCCGAAGTGCCAGGCCCGCCAGGTGACCTCTTCTCCTAAGGAGATGAGACCGGACCTGACGCCGGCGACGGCATCCTCCCGTGACCGCGCCATCGAGTCCTTGTGAACGTCGATGYTGCGGGCAAGATCAAACAATTCCGACCTGGGCGTGCTTGTCCGCGTTGTGCATTCGAAGTAGACGGCCATCGCCAAAGTATGTCAGCCCGCCGCGACTCCGCCTGGGGTTTGGCCCCCAATTCCCGGCAGCGGCCGCAGGACCACCCACGGTGGGGAACCGGGAAAGGCAGTTTGAAATTGATCGCCTGCTCGCCGCTGTCCGAGGTGCGGACGAGGATTGCCGTAGATCGTGTTGCCGAGGTGGCGCTGCGCTGACCAGAAGCTTCTCGTAGCCGCCCCAGGCGCAATTTACGAGCAGATCGAGGATGCCGTCTTCGGACCGGATCGTTTCAAAAACGTGCGCCGTCTCGTCGTCTTTGAGACGGTCGCAGCGCAGCCGCCGTATTTCCCCCGGCAGGTCCGACTGATCGACCGAGCGGCCTGAGCCGGAAACTCGGAACCCGGCGCACGCATCCCGATTCGCGCCGTTCGGCTTTCCGCCGAGGCGTGCTGGCCCTGTCGGAGACGAAGGCCGGTGTCTATTCTGTTCTGTAAAGACCGTTGCGACATGCGGTCTGCAGGTCCCGGCACCTCCCGGGAAGCCTTCCCGCTCCGGGGCCGTCTCGATGAGGAGGCATCGATGTCCAGTCCCGATGTGCCAACACGCGGGCCGGCCAGATCCGGTCCATATGTCATCACCGGAATCCTTTTGACCATCGCCATTGTGGTTCCGCTGTTTGTGCCCGCGTATTCGGTCGATGAGCCACGCTGGGTGGGTATGCCGTTTTTCTACTGGTACCAGATGATGTGGATTCCGATCACCTCGGCCCTGGTCGGGGTCTCCTACTGGCTAGTGATCAAGGAGGATCGCCGCAGGCGCGAATCGGTGCGCGGCCTGACCAGTCCCGGGGAGGAGCGATGAGCGGGATGGCCCTTCCGCTGGCCGCTCCGGACCGGCCCGTTAACGTCGTGGCACTCACTATTGTGATTATTCTTTTCGTCCTGGTGGCCGTTTTGGGGTTTGTTGCCGCGCGGTGGCGCCGGGGCGAGGAAACGGGGCTGCACAGCCTCGATGAGTGGGGCCTCGGCGGCCGCGGGTTTGGGACCTGGGTGACCTGGTTCCTTCTCGGGGGTGACCTGTATACGGCCTATACCTTTGTGGCCGTTCCCGCTGCGATGTGGGCCACCGGGGCCGTGACCGGCTTCTTCGCGGTGCCGTACACAATCGTTCTGTACCCAATCGTATTCCTCCTGATGAGCCGGTTGTGGTCCGTCTCGCATCGACATGGGTTCGTCACGCCGGCCGACTTCATTGGCGGCCGCTATGGCAGCAGGTCCCTGACCATTGCCGTCGCCATCACCGGCATCGTCGCGACCATGCCGTACATCGCGCTGCAGTTGGTCGGCATCAAGGCTGTGCTCACTGTGCTGGGATTGGGCAGTTCGGAGAACGTTCTGCTGACGGACCTGCCGCTGATCATCGCGTTCGTGGTCCTGGCCGCTTACACCTATACGTCGGGCCTGCGGGCTCCGGCCCTGATCGCCGTTGTGAAGGATCTTTTGATTTACCTGGCAGTGATCGTTGCGGTCATCTACCTGCCGATCAAGTTCGGCGGCTGGGACCCCATCTTCAACTCCGCCGAGGCGAAACTGGGTGCGACCAACCCGGCCACCGGCAAACCCACCGGCGTGTTCATCCCCGGCGCCGCCAGCTACTCCGCCTACTGGACATTGGCCCTGGGCTCTGCCTTGGCGCTGTTTATGTACCCGCACTCCATCACCGGCGTCTTGGCAACCAAGAGCAGGAACACGATCCGTAAGAATGCCGCTGTGCTCCCGCTGTACTCATTGATGCTGGGGCTTTTGGCACTGCTGGGCTACGCGGCCATATTTGCCGGTACCGTGCCGGTCGACCTGAACGGTGCCATCAACCCGCAACTGGTGGTGCCGCAGCTGTTTTTGGACCAGTTCCCTGCGTGGTTTGCCGGCATCGCACTGGCCGCTATCGCCATCGGTGCTCTTGTCCCGGCCGCGATCATGTCAATAGCAGCGGCAAACCTGTTCACCCGCAACATTTACGTCGATCTCATCAGGCCCGATGCCACACCCCGGCAGGAGGCACACGTCTCTAAGATCGCGTCGCTCGTGGTGAAATTCGGTGCCCTGGTATTCGTCATTGCCATGGACCAGTCGGCGGCAATTAACATGCAGCTGCTCGGCGGTATCTGGATCCTGCAGACCTTTCCGGCGATCGTTGCCGGGCTCTACACGCGCTGGTTCCACCGGTGGGCGCTTTTCGGCGGCTGGGCAGCCGGAATCACCTACGGCACCATCGCGGCGTACAACGTGGTCAACCCCGTCACGAAAGCCCACTTTGGCGGCTCAATCGCGGCCATTCCCGGCACGGACACGCAGGTCTACATCGCCGTCACAGCGTTTGCGATCAACCTGATCGTCGCCGCCGGTCTGTCTCTTCTCTTCCACGCAATGAAGCTCCCCGACGGGAAGGACATCACACGCAACTCCGACTACGGCGCCGACGAGAACGATCCGAAGGTCGCCCAGATCGAGCGCGAGCACCCGCTCGGCGAGTCCGGAGCATCCACATTCTGATTCGCTGGAACCCTCGGCGCTGAGAGGCACCCGGTGGCAGACTTTTTGCCATGGAGCCCATGGATTGTCTGGTCATCTACGTCCCCACCAACGCTGCGCCCGCGGTCCGGCAGGCCATTGGCGACGCCGGGGCGGGCAGGCTCGGCAATTACTCCCACTGCTCGTTCAGCCTCGACGGCACCGGGCGTTTTACCCCGTTACCCGGCGCGACCCCGTTCGTCGGCGTCGTCGGTTCCTCCGAGGAGGTGCCGGAAACCCGGATCGAGGCAATCTTCCCCCGATCCCGGCGTAACGCCGTCGTCAATGCCGCGTTGTCCGTTCATCCGTACGAGACGCCGGCGTTCATGACCTACCCGGTAGATGCCAGCCGGCCGGACTGAGCAACACCGGGGGTGCAGCGCGGCGGAAACTGTGAGGTCACCCGCGCCGGGTGGCACGCACGACGACGTCGTGCAGCGGCAACGCACGGTCACCGGGTCCGGGGAGTGTCCGCGTGATCTCCTCGGCACTCGTGATGCTCCATACGGCAGCGTCGAGACCCCCGGTGATGTCCGCGAGGGTGACAGTCGCTTCCGGGGGAGGGCGGTGCCCGTGCCCCGGGGAGGCGGGAGCGTGCAGGTGCCCGACGATCAACAGCGTGCCGCCGGGGGCTACCCAATCCGAGATGCGTTCGTAGAAGGCAAGCTGCGGTATCGCCGGGTGAGCGTAGTGGGTGGTCACAAGGTCGAACCGGCCTCCCGGCGCCCATGACGTCAGGTCCGCCTCGACCCAGGTCACCGTGCCGGACACAGACTGCCCTTCGGCACGCTCGGCCGCTTGGGCGAGGGCAGCGCCTGAAATGTCGGCGCCGGTGACCTGCCAGCCGTGCGCGGCGAGCCAGGTCGCCTCTGCCCCTGTCCCGCACCCGGCATCCAGCGCTGTTCCCGGTGCGAGTCCGCTGGTTTCGCGGATGAGATGCGGGTTCGGGGCAGCCCCTCCCGAATCTGCCTTGGCGGGACCGTGGGCCTGTTCCCAGTGCTGTTGCCAGTAGTCCTTGTCGAAGCTGTGCGTCATCGCGTCACCGTCGCGTCCGCCCGCTGCTTCCCCTGGCGATGTCTCTGCCGTCCCGGCCATGTGGAACCCCTTACGATCTGATGTGCCTTCAGATTCCATGCTCCCGGGCTGGCAGGTGGATGTGCAAGCGGTATTGCCGAATGGCAAAATAGCCCTCATGAACGACGATCTCGACCACACACTCAGCGCCGTCGGGCCGCGTCTCAAGCGCCTGCGACTCCGCCGGGACGTCACCCTCGCAGACCTCGCCGAGCAGACAGGCATCTCCGCCAGCACGCTCTCCAGACTCGAAGCAGGCCTCCGGCGGCCCACTCTCGAGCAGCTCCTCCCCCTGGCCCGCGTGCACGGGGTAACCCTCGACGAACTCGTCGATGCGCCGCCGACCGGCGACCCCCGGCTCAATCTGCGTCCCGTCGCAGGTCCGGACGGGTCGACGATCTTGCCTCTCACGCGCCGCCCGGGCGGCATTCAGGCCTACAAGTTCATCCTCCCCAAGGGCAGGGATGGGCAGGAGCCTCAGCTGCGCACCCACGAAGGCCACGACTGGGCCTATGTCCTCAATGGCACCTTGCGCCTGGTCCTCGGTGAACATGACCTGATCCTGAGGCCCGGCGAAGCCGTGGAGTTCGACACCCGAACCCCGCACTGGTTCGGCGCAACCAGCGCCGGTCCGGTCGAATTCCTCAGCCTTATCGGCAAACAAGGTCAGCGCACCCATGTCCGGGCGGCACCCAAGCGCGATAGCTAGGCGCATCCTCTGATGTKCTCTCCTTAGGACCCTGCCGGCGCCATTCGGAGGGCCAGTATCCCGCCTTCAAGGAGTTCAAGTTCGACGATCCGCAGTGTGTACCGGGTTCCGTCCTCCGGCAGCATTTTCTTGCCACGCCCGAGCACGATGGGGGACACCAGCAGGACGTACTCGTCCACGAGGTTCTCCTCCATGAGCGTCTTGGTCAGCGTCGGGCTTCCCCACACGAGCACGTTCTCCCGCTCGCGAAGCTCGCGGACCTGGCCGGGTATGTCGTCGGCGATAATAGTGCTGTTGTTCCAGCCGGCGTGGTCCAGTGTGGTCGACACGACATACTTCGGTATCGCGTTGAAAGTGTCGGCGGTGAAGTCGCCCGACCGCGACGGCCACGAGGCGGCGAAGCCGTCATAGGTGACCCGGCCGAGCAGCATCGAATCCGCCCCGGCCAGAACTTGTTCGTTGTAGGCCACGGTGGCGTCGCTGAAGAACGGGCCCGTCCAGAGCTGGGGCTCCTCGGCGACGTTGTCCAGAGTGGAAAAAGCAGTCACTGTCAGCTTGCCCATGAAGATCTCCTTCAGGTTGTGGCGCCTGGCTGTTATCCGCGGTTTCTGAGCCGGAGTGTTCGTGCCTCGTGGATGGCGGCCAGGGCAACTGCGCTGGCGGCGAGCCTGACGGCGTGGACCCTGTACCACCGCTTCAGCAGGGGGTTGCGGCGCGTCTCACTGAGYGGTTGTGGGCTGAAGAACAGGTCTGGGTTGATGGACCGGAGCAGATAGGCGGTGGCGGCCGCACCCGTCGTCGAGCTGGCCGCAGCAACTAGCAGCCATGGCCTGCTGTCGGCATGATTCCAGCCTGCCACGAGGGCAGCGATCGCCGCCGGCGCATTGATCGGTGCAATCGGTGCGTAATAACGGCCCGGGCTTCCCGCTCCAAAGGGCGAGCGGGGCAGTTCACGGCTTGCTTCCGCGGCCGCGACGCGGTGCGGGATTTTGACGAGGACCTCATAGAGATTGCCGAAAAACCAATGCGCGTGGCTGAACTCCGCCACGCCCAAGATCCGATCAGCGAGAAAATCCCGGCGGCCCGAGGAAGTCTGTCCCATGCCCACAATCTACCGCCGATGCCCATCGCCAGGCCATGGTGACCAGCTCGCGCGCTCCGGGGCGGGAGAATGCAGAACCCCGCGCTGCTGCCGTCAGTGCTGCACCCGCTGACGATAGTCCCGGGGGGTTTCGCCTGCGTCATTGCGGAAATGCCGGTTGAAGTTGGACAGGTTCGTGAAACCCACTTCGTAGCAGATGTCCGAGATCGATTTGTCGCTCCGCTCCAGCAGGCGGCGGGCGTGGGCCAGCCGAAGTTTGCGCACCAGATCACTGAAATTCTGGCCGGTCGCGCGCTTGAAATACTTCGAAAATGTCGGTTCCGACATACCCACCAGCGCCGCCGCCTCGGACATCCTGACGCTGCCGGCGTGGTTGCTGAAGACATACTCGAGGACGAGGTCCACCACCGCCGCGGCCTGCCCGTCCAGTTGCGGCCTGAACCATTCGTCGGCGAGGTAGCGCCGTTCGGTCTCTGGCGCACGCGAAAGAATCGCCAACACGTCAAAGAGATGCTGAAGCCGCTGCAATCCGGTGGAGGTCCCCATCGCCTCCAGGGAAACGGCGGCGGCCCGGGCTGATCGTCCGAGGAACTCGATCCCACGCGAGGACTGTTCCAGCAAGGGTTTAACCTCGGCCATTTCCGGCAGAATCGAGGCGGCCCTCTCGACCCATTTTCCGTCGAACTGGATAAGGACGTCCCTGCCTTGAAGCACTTCTCCGGGTCTCAGGTCGCTGACCCAGTCGTGCGGCAGCCCCGAACCTACCAGGGGCAGGTGTCCTGCCTCGAAAGTGCCGATGTGGTCTCCCACGATGAACTTTCCGGTGCCTTTCCGGATCAGGTGCAGCTCGTATTCAGGATGGTAGTTCCAACGTGCGACCGGGCTGGGGTAGTCGTGCTCGTGCCAGCGCACGGAATGGTTGGGGTCTTCCGGAATCACCTCACGGTTGGCCCGCATCCCCAGGAGTCTTTCGGCAAGCCTGGCCGCTGCGCCGTCATTGATGGCCGAGCCGCCGCCTGGGTCCGCCGCGCTCATCGTGGTTCTCCCTGCGTTCGGATCATGACAAATGTGCGGCATCTGTGCCGACTCTTCCCAGAATAGCGCCCGGATGGGGCCGCCCCCGGAAAATTAGTATCAGAATTCAGCAAGCATCGCGCTAGTTGTGCCCTATGCCACAAGCCTAATCTTGAGGAACACCAGCGAGGCATCCGGCATTGAGGCCCTCGTCCCGCTCACCGCCCCGCACCCCGACACAGCAATCGGAGTAGGGCAGCATCGCACCCCCTGACGAACAAAGGAGTCCTTAATGCGCGCAAAAACACGCGTCGCCATGGCGGCAGGCGCCCTGTGCTTGGCACTCAGCGCCTCGGCCTGTGCAGGCGCCGGCGGCGGCAATTCCGCAGGCGACCCGAACAGCATCAATGTCCTGATGGTCAATAACCCCCAAATGGAGGACCTGCAGCGGCTCACCGCTGATAACTTCACGAAGGGAACCGGCATCCGGGTCAACTACACCGTCTTGCCGGAAAACGACGTCCGCGCCAAGATCAGCCAGGAGTTCTCAAGCCAGGCCGGCCAGTACGACATTGCGTCACTGTCCAACTACGAGATCCCGTTCTATTCCGCCAACGGCTGGCTGGCGCCGCTGGACAACGTGGCCAGGGACGCCGAGTTCAACCAGGCGGACATCCTGCCGGCCTACACGGCGTCGTTGACCGGCACGGACGGCAAACTCTACGGCGAACCTTTCTACGGGGAATCCTCCTTCCTGATGTACCGGAAGGACATCTTCGACGCCAAAGGGCTGACCATGCCGGAGAAGCCGACCTGGGACCAGGTCGCCGACCTCGCCGCCAAGGCTGACGGGGCGGCGCCAGGGATGAAGGGCATATGCCTGCGCGGCCAGCCCGGCTGGGGCCAGGTCTTCGCACCACTGACCACCGTGGTGAACACCTTCGGCGGGACCTGGTTCGACAAGGACTGGAATGCGAAGGTCAACGCCCCCGAATTCACCGCAGCCACGGAGTTCTACACCAATCTGGTGCGGGAGCACGGTGAAGCGGGCGCCGCCCAGGCAGGGTTCACCGAATGCCTGAACAACATGAGTCAAAGCAAGGTCGCCATGTGGTACGACGCCACCTCCGCGGCCGGAGCCCTGGAAGCCGAGGCCTCTCCCGTGAAGGGAAAGATCGGTTATGCCCAGGCGCCCGTGAAAGAGACCAAGTCCTCCGGCTGGCTGTGGACCTGGTCCTGGGCGATGCAGGCGGCCTCCAAGAAACAGGAAGCTGCCGCCAAATTTATCGCCTGGGCCAGCTCGAAGAAGTACGAGGAACTGGTCGCGTCCAAGCTCGGCTGGTCCAAGGTCCCATCCGGCAAGCGCATTTCCACGTACGAGAACACCGAGTTCCAGCAGGCCGCGCCGTTCTTCAAGGCCGAACGCTTCGCCATTGAGAACGCGGATCCGACCAACCCCGGTGTCCAGCCGCGGCCGGCGGTCGGCATCCAGTTCGTCGGTATTCCCGAGTTCGCGGCCCTGGGCACCCGGGTGTCCCAAGGTGTGAGCTCCGCCATCGCCGGCCAGGGCTCCGTTGCCGATGCGGTGGCCAAGGGCCAGGAAGCCGCACAAAAAGTCGGCGACAAGTACAAGAAGTAACAACCCAACCGCAGGAGAACATTATGACTACCGCAACGGCGCGCGTCTCCCGGCAAGGGAGCAGCACAGCCAAACCATCCAGGAACGCCAGGGCGCGGGAACGCGCAGTGGCTTGGGCACGGCGGGCACCGCTGCTGCCGGCCCTGATCTTCCTCATCATCGTCACCCAGCTTCCATTCGTGGTGACCCTGATCATTTCGTTCATGAACTGGAACAGCCTGAGCCCGGACAAGACCGGATTCGCCGGGTTCGAGAACTACATCCAGGTGGTCACCGACCCGTACATGCTCCAGGCAATCCTCACCACCATCGTCGAGACCGTCTCGGTGGTCCTGGTCAGCCTCGGCCTCGGCCTCGGCCTGGCCCTGCTCCTGGACAAAAAGTTCATTGGCCGGGGCCTGGCCCGGACTCTGCTGATCGCACCCTTCCTCATCGTTCCGGTCGCGGCTGCACTCATCTGGAAGCACGCCATCCTCAACCCGGTCTACGGTCTGATCAACGGCTCCCTCACCTGGATCTGGTCGCTCTTCGGCTCCGACGCCCCGCCGCAGCCGGACCTGCTGTCGTCGGCACCCCTGATGGCCATCATCGTCTCCCTGGTCTGGCAGTGGACCCCGTTCATGATGCTCATCCTGCTCGCCGGCCTGCAGTCCCGCCCCATGGACACCGTTGAAGCTGCCCAGATGGACGGTGCCACTCCCTGGGCAATTTTCCGCCACCTCACCCTCCCGCACCTGCGCCAGTATCTGGAACTCGGTGGACTGCTCGGGGCCATCTACATCGTGCAGAACTTCGACGCCACCTTCGTCATCACCTCCGGCGGCCTCGGCACGGCCAACCTGCCCTACGCCATCTACGAGACGTTCTATTACGCCAACGAATACGGCCTGGCCTCAGCGGCCGGCGTCGTGGTGGTCATCGGCACCATCTTCGTGGCGACCTTCGCACTCCGCACCGTATTCTCGCTCTTCAAGAAGGAGGCAGCACGATGAGCACCCTCACCCCCGCCGGGCCCAGGTCATCAGTCCCCACCCCGTCCACCTCGACCACGGGATCACGACGCCGGGGCAAGTCACGCATGGACCCCACCCGCAACAACACCGCCGCCGGCATTGCCGCCTGGCTGCTGGCCCTGCTGTTCGCGGTGCCGGTCCTGTGGATGATCCTTACCTCGTTCCATTCCGAAATTGACGCAGCCACCAACCCGCCGTCGATCGCCGCCGACCTTAACCTGGACGCCTACAAGGAGTTCTTCGGCGCAACTTCCGGCGTCAGCCCCTGGCCGTCGCTGATTAACTCCGCCACCGCCTCGATCTTCTCCACCATCCTCGTCCTGCTGCTGGCCATCCCCGCCGCGTACGCCCTGTCAATCCGGCCGGTTAAAAAGTGGACCGACGTTCTGTTCTTCTTTCTCTCCACGAAGATGATGCCCGTCGTCGCCGCAGTCCTGCCGCTCTACCTCTTCGCCAAAACCGCCGGCGCGCTGGATAACATCTGGTTCCTGGTCCTGATGTACACCTCGATGAACCTGCCCATCGCCGTGTGGATGATGCGGTCCTTCCTTGCCGAAGTGCCCGTCGAAATGCTTGAGGCCGCCCAGATCGACGGCGCCACCCTGCTGCTCACGCTCCGAAAGGTCATCGCCCCGGTGGCAATGCCCGGCATCGCCGCCACCGCGCTGATCTGCTTCATCTTCAGCTGGAACGAACTCCTCCTGGCGCGGGTCCTCACCGGCGTCGTGGCCGGCACCGCCCCGGTCTTCCTCACCGGCTTTGTCTCGGGCCAGGGCCTGTTCATTGCCAAGGTCTGCGCCGCCGCCGTCGTGATTTCCCTGCCGGTGCTGTTCGCAGGGTTCGCCGCCCAGGACAAACTCGTCCAGGGTCTCTCCCTTGGTGCAGTGAAATAGCGCCGTCAAATAGCCCGCCACCRCCTCTTCAAACCGCAAAGGATCCCTTCGATGACCACATCAACCGCACAGTCCCGCACCCCCGGACATCCGGAAGTGCCCGCCACCATGCGCGCCGCCGTGCTCAAGCGCCAGGGCGACATGGCCATGGAAACACTGTCCGTC
>NZ_JBFTZL010000059.1:0-19668 GCF_056406825.1 Arthrobacter sp. P1_A5
ATCCAGGCCAGATTAACAGGACCACGGGTCCTCTGCCTTTTGCTCGTGACGTTATGAGTAGAGCGATCCCGCCATCTGGTGCAGTTTGCGGTCAACGGCCTGCGACATCACACGGCCCCATTGGAGTGTCACGGAGCGGTCATCAAAGCGCTCAGCGGTCTCCCTGGCGGCATGCCGCATGGCTTCCATTTCCACGCTCGAAAGTGATCCCTGCCGGGCGATCCGCTTGGCCAGCCCCTCGATATCCCCGGCCTCGACCAAATATCCATTGACACCATCAACAATGATGTCGGCCGGTCCGTAGGGCATGTCGTACGCGATCGGAATGCAGCCAACGCTCATCGCTTCCAGGAGCACCAGCGGGAGGCCTTCCATGCGGCTGGTCAGAAGCATGAACGAAGCCTGCGAGAGCCGCTCCCTGGGCTCGCTGTCAAAGCCGCCAAGGTGGACACTCTGGTTCAGGCCCAGCTTGGAGATGAGTGTCTCCAGCTGTTTCCGGGCCGGGCCTTGGCCATAGATGGTCAGGTCGAACGGCGCTCCGGCCAGGGCATTTGCCTTCCCAATTCCTCGTATGGCGTGGTCTATGCGCTTACGGTGCGTAAGGCCCGCCAGCATCACCCCGTGGTCCTGGGAGCGTCCGGCCGAAGACGGCAGTTGTTCCGGTAGTTCGGTGCTGTTGGGCACCACGAATGTGTTGCCGGGCCCGAACGCCGCATCCACATCATCCTTCTGGCGCTCAGTCAGCAGCACGATCCCGTCATAGGTATCCAACCGCTCAAAGACATAACGGCGTACGGAGCTCAACTCGCCGTTCGGGGGTACCTGGCCGGATGCCATGTGCGAATTGTGGATAAGGTGCAGGGTCACCACATTGTCGCGGCGGAAACGCGTGATGAAATTCGCGGTGGTCTTACTGTCCACGATCATAAAGGTCTCCTGGGTGCCCACAACCATGTCCAGCCAGAAAAGGTACAGAGGCCACATCTTGTTCCAGCCTGCTACAGGCTCCCCGTTGTGGTCACAAAGGGTAATAAGCCGGCCGCCCTCCACACCCCGGTCGTTGATGTCGCGCTGATCCGAGACGAAAAGACTCCCGTCCGCACGGAAATAATCAATTTGAAGCGTTTTTTCCGCCGCGGCATCGAGGCGTATTCTCCGTCCGAGGGATCCCCGGGAAATTTCCGCAGTATAGGGCTCCTCGTCAGAGATTGGCGCGAAATTTCCCACAAGGTTCTTGTCTCCGCGGGCCGCAGACACGTCCGGGTCCGGCAGGGCTGCCAATTCTTCCCAGAGGTTCCGCAGACGCATGCCCGGAACCAGTTCGCCCGCAACCTGCATCTCGCAGCGCAAGTCGTCGAGTCCGCTGTCGTATTCGAAGGTGAGGACGTCGACCGGCACTCCGGCTTCACGGACAAAGGCCCTCGAGCGTCGCAGAAGAGCGCTGGTCATCCCGCCGAAGTCCGCGGGTATCCCCCACGTGACGGCACAGTGATACCCCGACGGTAGTTCTATCGGCGAACGCAATTGGTCATTTGTTGAAGACATTTGTGACTCGTATCTGTGGTTTTCAAGTATGAGGTCAGGCGAAGCTGATACTCATGTTGCCGTGCACTGTTGCATACACACGGGGAGCTGCTTTGACTTCCGCCAACGGCATCCGTGTCACCGTAGTAGCCTCGCCGATTCTCGTCTCAAGAAAGACGTCGGCCGTGCTGCCGCCCATGGCGTTAAGAACGTCCGACTCGAACGGGAATCTGACGGCATACCTGCCCGATGCGTCTTTGCTAAAGCCTGTTGATGCAACGCGGAAGAATGCTTCACCAGGCCGGAGGCGGAGCCTGCAGTAGAAGGCCGGGACGCGTTCCTGCCAAATCGGCTGCTGCAGGTGCAGCCTTAAGGTGGCGCGCACCTCCAGGCCACCACCCGCGCTGTACAAACACGCTGAGTCTTCTATCTCTACCGTGTGGTCGATCCCTTTGGTTCGCTTGCCCTCAGCTGCATGATTCATGGCCTCCACCCATTGCCGCACGACATTCGCATCGGAGAAGTCGTCGGCCCTGGTTCGCGCAGCCTCGCGCATCTCCTGGACTTGCAACGGAGGCATGTCGACGAACTCGGCTATGCAGCGTGCAAGTTCCTCCACGTTGCCATACTCGACAAGAAAGCCATTGACGCCATTGGTGATGATAGAGGCGGGTCCGTACGGCAGGTCATAAACGATAGGGATGCACCCGGCGGCCATGCTCTCCACAATTACCAGGCCAAACGCCTCGGACGTGCTGGTCAGCAGCGAAAAGGACGCGTCTTTGAAATGAGATTGGGCGTTCGTGACATGGCCCATCAGCTGAACATTTCCGGTTTCGTTGAGATCGGTGACCAGTTCTTCCAACTGGGACCGCTGGGACCCATCGCCGAAGATCTTCAACCCGACAGGGGCCGACAACGTGGTGTTCGCCAAGTGGATGGCCCTGACAGAATGGTCAACGCGTTTCCGGTGGCTGAGGGTCGCGGCGTGCATTCCGGTTCGTTCCCTGCGCGCACTGTCAGCTTCCGGCCCGGCGGCAAGGGACCGTCCGTTCGGGATCACGTACCAGTTACCAGCCTGCGCATACCTCCGGCGCACGTCAACAGCTTGTTGCTCGGTGAGGAATACAACACCGTCGAAGCCTTCCAAGCGAGGGAACACTTCCTCAGCGGACGCGGTAAGCTCCGAGGCGAAGCCTGCGGAGGGGTCTTCCAAGTGGTTCTCATGGACTTGATAGAGCACCACGGCGTGTTCACGCTGGTAACTCGCCATGAAGCGCGCCGTGTTCTTGTTGTCGACCACAAAGTACGCTTGCTCCCCCGCCAGCACGTAGTCGAGCCACGATCGATACAAACCCCAGGCCGATCCCCACTCCTGAAGCGGAAGGCCTGCAGCGTCACAAAGTGTTAGCGACCGGCCCCCGTGCACCCCGAGCAGCTTCGCATCGTGCCGATCCGATAAGAGGAGCGAGCCGTCCGAGCGAAAATGATCGACCTGCAACAGCGTCTTCCCGTCGTCCGCATAGCGGGCCAGACGCTTATGAGGGCCCTCCAGCTCGACAAGCTTCGCGGAAGGCTGCATGGCCAACGGAGAGTACGAAGCAAAAGCGCCCTCTTCGTATTCCGAGTCAAGCGCCGGCTGGGAGCCGATGAATTGAGCCATGGCTGGGAGGTCTTCCCAGAGATTCAGGATGCGCGTGCCTTCCGACAGGAAACCCCGGTCTGTCAACACTCCGCGGAGTGTTGAATAGTCCCGGAAGTCGTCGAAAGTCAGGATGTCGACAGGAGCCCCACCCTCGGACGCGAAGGATCGTGAACGATGCAACATGGCGTTCGTTCGTCCCGCAAATTCCGATGGCAGGCTCCACGTCACCGCGAAATGCCTGCCGGCGGGAAGCAGCCTGGCAGTTGGATCAGAATTCAATTTGTCCCCATTTTCTTTATTGCACGCGAAACCTCTGCCTGAACATCGAGTGTCAGTTTCGCCTGTTCCGTCAGCGCCAGAAACCGCGGGTATCGATGAGCCGCTTGCCTTCGAGGCTTCTGGGCTCGATGTCGCGGAATTTGTCGTGGTCCACCAGCAGCACCACTACCTGGGCAGCCTCAATGGCTTTGTCCGTTTCCACCAGCCGGATATTCTCAATCACGGCGAGTTCCTGCGGCAGGTGATCCTTGTGCGGTGCTGCAACCAAAATCTCGGCATCCGGATGCTGCATAGCCACACGCCGGACGATCTCCACGGCCGGAGATTCCCGGACGTCGTCGATATTTGCTTTGAAGGCCAGGCCCAGGCAGGCAATAGTCGGACGGCTGTCGTCGCCGACAGCCTTCCGGACCTGTTCCACAATGTAGCCAGGCTTGCCGTCGTTGACCTCGCGGGCAGTCCGGATCAGCGTCGAATTCTCGGGGTCGGCGGCCACGATGAACCAGGGGTCCACGGCGATGCAGTGGCCGCCGACGCCGGGGCCGGGCTGGAGGATGTTGACCCGGGGATGGTGATTGGCCAAGCGGATGAGTTCCCACACATCGATGTCCAGGTTGTCGCTGATGACGGACAACTCGTTCGCGAAGGCAATGTTGACGTCGCGGTAGGCGTTCTCGACGAGCTTGGACATTTCCGCCGTTGCGGCGTCCGTGAGATGGATTTCGCCCTGGCAGAACACTGCGTACAGGGCGGCGGCGGCTTCCGCAGCCTCAGATGTAAGACCGCCGACCACCCGGTCGTTGGTCACCAGCTCGATCATTATCCGGCCCGGCAGCACCCTTTCAGGGCAGTGCGCCACCAGAAGCTTCGGCTTCCCGTCGTGGCCGTCCAGGCTGAGGTCCGGGCGCAGCCCAAGGATCAGCTCGGCGAGGCGGCGCGTGCTGCCGGGAGGCGACGTCGACTCGAGGATTACCAGTTCCCCGCCGCTCAGCTGCGGGGCGATAGCGCGGGCGGCGGCAGCAATATAGGACATGTCGGCCGACTTGTCCGCCTTGAACGGGGTCGGCACGGCCACGATGTAGGCATCCGCGGCGGGCGTTTCGAGCTGGGCCCGGAGCCTCCCCTGGCTCACCGCGCCCGCGACGTGGACGCCCAGGTCAGGTTCCACGAAGGGCACGTCGCCGTTGTTGATGGCGGTCACGGTGATCGGATTGACGTCGACGCCGATCACCTCGAGACCATTGGTGGCCAGGATGGCCGCCGTGGGCAGCCCGATGTAACCGAGTCCGACGACGGCGACTGTCCTGATGGGTGCCTCGGTCTCGGCAGCCTTAGATGTCAACATGTTCATTTAACTTTCCATAGAATTTCAAGTCTCCGGACGCGAGCAGCTCTGCGTCCTCCACCTGCCAGGTGTGTCCGTCACCGGTGCGGACCTGGAAGTAATTGAAGCGGTCCGCCGAGTAAATGATCCTACCGGCGGCATGGGCGGCACGGAGAAATCCTGTGTCCTCGCCGATGCTGACCTGGAGGAAGGGGTGGTCCGTGAAAACTTCCCTATGGGCCATGATGGTTGGCCCCATCACGAAGTCGGTGAACCGGTGTTCCCGGGCCGCGAACCGCAGGATCGCGGCGTTCGTCGTCTCAAGATGCATGTAGTGGGCTTGTTTCCCCACAACATCGGCGCCGGAGTAGGACAGGGCATGGAGCTGGTCACTCAGATAGTGCGGGCCGTAGTGGTCGTCGTCGTCCATCTTGGTGAGGACCTGCCCGCTGGCCGCGGCGACGCACATATTCAGGCACTCCCCCAGTGACACGTCCCGCGGTGCCTCAAGGAGCACGACGTTGCGGAGCCCGGACTTTTCGGACAGCTCCGCCAGGCGTTCGGCTGAGAGCTGGAAGCCGTGGGTGAGCAGCACCAGCTCCGGCTCCACGCCGCGCTGGCCGGCCAGTGTCCGGAAGACCTTTTCCAGGTTTTGGGGCCGGATGGTCGGCAACAGCACGGACAGGGACGGCCGCGGCGCGCCCGCCGCGATTGCTGGCACGGCATGGTGCAAGACAGTGGCCGCCCGATGGGAGTACGTGTGGTGCGACCAGATGGTGCGTTGGGCCAGGTGGGCCGTGCGGTCGTTCAGCTCCGGGTTGGAAACCAGCGCCCGGGTGAGGTGCTCCGCTTCCTTGCGGGTGGCGGCCACGGGCACGGCCGCGGGGGTGAAAAACTGTCCCATGGCCTGGCTGGGCGCGGTGATCACCGGTGTCCCGGACGCCGAGATTTCAAAGATGCGCCGGGCGCACATGCTGGGCGAGTCCACAACCGAATTGACGTTGAGGAAGACCTTGTAAGCCTTGTAGGCGGACAGCGTCTGCGCGTACGTCAGCGAACCGACCACGTGCGAGTCCAGCGGTGCCGGGAACTGGTACTCGGCGTTGCCGCCGAGCTGGCGGGAGAAGATTTCCAGCCCTGTCTTCATCCGGGTGGACGCGTCCAGCGCCCCGCCGAGCAGGAGGTCCATCTGGGCACGGCGTTCGGGATATTTGTGGGCAAAGTACATCCCGGCAAAGGCAACGTCCCGCTGGTGCCGGCCGTGTCCGGGCCGCACGGGGTTGTGGATGGCCGGCTGGGCCGCGAACGGGAGCACGGCTACGCGGTCATGCCCGAGATCCTCGGTGTACTGGGCTATGCGGCCGGAGTCAGAGGTGAAGACGTGGTCAAACAGCCGGGCAGCGGGCAGGAAGTCGTCATAGTGCGGCGGGTCCTCCTTGTTCCAGAAAACTGTGGGAATCCCCTGCTCCCGGCACCACTGGACCAGCGCGCGGAACTCGCTGCTGGGCCCGCTGGGGCCGGTCAGCTTTCCGCGCCACAGGCCGCCGTTTCCCGCCCAGGCCGACTCCACGAACAGGAGGTCGACGGCGTCGGATGCAAGATCGCTGCGCCAGGTGTGGGGGTGTACGGCGCTGGTGGTCCACTCATAGCCGAAGGCCAGGGCGGAAAAGTCGTCCAGGATCACCGCGGCCCGGACGTCGGGCCGGGACGGTTGGTGCTGTGGAAGGGCGGCCGGAATGAGCGAGAGCCGGCGTTTGCGCCCCCGCCCCGTCCAGGCCGCTTCCACGCCCTGCACGTTGCGGGGCGCGGCGAAGCCCTGTTCGGTCCGCTCGCGGGACCGCCAGGTCTTGTACTGCGCCACACCGCCCCTGCGCAGATGCCACAGGCCTTTCCGGACCTCCCGGAGACCCGGCATCAGCCTCGGCTCCGGCGTGAGGACCGCCCACGGACCTCGGTTGCCACAAGATTCGCTTTGGCGTCGTCGAGAATCTTGGCGGCTGAAATGTTGTTGCCTTTGGACAGGTGACGGGTGAAGTCCTGATAGGCCTTGATCGCGATTTCCGGCTCATCGTCCATGATGAGATCGCCCTTGTCGAGCCAAATCACGCGTGTGCACATTGCCTTGATCGTGTCMAGGCTGTGGCTGACCAGAAAGACGCAGCCGGCCTGCTCGCGGAGTTCGTCCATCCGCAATTTACTGCGGTCACCAAACTGGGCATCACCGGTATTGAGCGCCTCATCCACCAGGAGAATCTCGGGATCGACGCTCGCGGCGATGGCAAACCGGAGGCGGGACGCCATGCCCGACGAATAAGACTTCATCGGTAAGTGAATGGACTTCTCGAGTCCGGACAGTTCGACAATACTGTTGAACTTTTCGTCCACTTCGGCCCGGCTCATGCCCATGGCAAGGCACCCCAGGATGACATTCTGGTCCCCCGACAGGTCTTGGACCAAGGCTGCGTTGACGCCGAGCATGATCGGCGTGCTGGAGGCATAAACGGCCCCCGACGTCGGCTTGGATTGACCGCTGATGATCTTCATCAGCGTGCTTTTTCCGGACCCGTTGCGGCCAATGATACCGACGGATTCGCCTCGCTCCACCACCAGGGAGAGCTCGTTCAGGGCCTGCACGGTCACCATGTGCGGCTTGTTGACGGCGCGGCGCAGGAACCGGGGCTTGGCGGTGTCAGCGTCAGTGTCCGAAGCAGCGCTTGAGGCGACGCGATAACGCATCCGCACGCTGTCCACGACCACGCATGGATGTCCCTCGATGAAGATTTCCCTTTCACCCGCGTCCATAGGATTCCTCCCCCTTCCAGAAGTAGACAAGCCCAACAGCCAGCGCTCCCAGGGCCCAGGCCGCAAGGATTGCCCACGACTGCCACTGGGGAACCCGGGCGTAGAGGACGCAATCCCGGATTATGTCAATGACGTTGAACAAGGGATTGAGCTTGATGGCGGCGAGCATTTGGGGATGCGTGACAAAACGCTCGTAGGTGTAGAAGATCGCGGATCCGTACATCCACGCCCGCAGCGCGAAGGGCAGCAGGTGCGTGACGTCGTGAACGCGGGAGATAACCCGGGCAAGGATGAGCCCCACTCCGAGGTTGAATAGCGACTGCAGGAGTATGGCCGGTACCACCAGTACCCACAGCCAGGTGATGTTCTCGGCTGGAGGCAGCACCACCACGATCAGGAGCATGGCGAGCATGAGGGGCACAGCCGAAAGCAGTTCGCGCACGTTGGCGCCGATGGGGAGTGCGGCGCGCGGGAAGTTAAATGCCTGAACAATCGACTTGTTGCTCCGGATCGAGCGTGCGCCGGAGGTGATGGCACCGGAACTGAACTGGAACACGAAGATTCCCACCACCAGGTAGCCCACGTAGTTCTCAACACCGCGGCTGGTCTTCAGCAACAATCCGAAAATCAGAAAGTAGGTCAGGCCGTTGAAAATGGGGTTCAGGAGCAGCCATGCGCTGCCCAGTCGATCTCGCCGCGTTCCGCTTTGCACCCGGGCGCGGGCATCGTAAAAAATGAACTGCCGGAAGTCCCAGAGCTGAACAAGATAGTCCAGGAAGTTGGGCCGCGAACCGACACGGGTCAGCCGCCGCATGTCCACGGAGAGAGGCTGAACAGCCACCGGCTCCGGGTCTATTGCACTATCTGCGGACACTACTCGATCTCCTCATGTTCATGGTGCAGCCCAGCGTAACGCGCGGCCAGCGCCTCGGCGTTGGCCGCCCAGGTCCTCTCGGCCAGGACTGCGGCCCGGCCAGCGCGCCCCATCGACGCCCGTCGGCTCGCGTCGAGCAACAGCGCCGAGATCGTGCGCGCAAGCTCGACCGGTGACGCGGCRGGGACCAGAAGCCCGTTGCCGCCGTCGTCTATTATCTCCCGAAGTGCGGGCAGGTCGCTTCCAACCACCGGCCGCGCACTCGCCAGCGCCTCGACCGGCTTGAGCGGGGTCACGGCACGGGTCACGTCCAGGTCCTTGCGCGGCACCACGAACACGTCCAGGGCCTGATGATAAAGCGGGGTCTGATCCCGGGGCACCCTGCCCGTGAAGATCGCCCGCTCGGCCAGGCCGAGGCCCCGGACTTGCTCCCGCAACGCGGGACCGGCCACGCCGTCCCCAACAATCAGCAGGCGCAGCTGCGGAAATTCCGGCGCCAGGAGGGCGAACGCGCGGACCAGGTCATCCAGGCCTTCATACGCGACCAGGCTGCTGACCGTGCCGATGTAGAGTCCGTCCCCGGGCAGGCCGAGTTCGCGGCGCGCGTCGGCGGCGCCCCCGGGCTGGTCGAGGAACGCCCCGCCCACGGCATTGGGAGCGATGACGATCTTCCCGCCCGGAATGCCCGCGGCCACAATATTGGCTTTCATGGCATGGCCCAGCGTCACCACCAAATCGGCGTCGCGCATGACTTCGGTTTCCCGGGCCTGGAATTGCGCGTACTTTTCGCTGTCCCGTGCCGCAGGTCCCCGCGTGGCGGCCCACGTGTCTGCCAGTTGGCCGCGGACCTCGTACACCCACGGGATGCCCAGGGCCTCGGCCACGGCCCGGACCACCAATCCATTGACGAAGTGTGTGGTGGTGTGCAGGACGCTCGGCCTGAATTGCAGGGCCACCCGCAGTAATTCCTCAGCCTGTTGCTGCAGACGCGCGTCCATGGTGAGGGCCAGCCGCGACGGGAGGAGACGCCGGTAACGGACGCCATCCACGACGTCGGTGGCCCGCGCCAGGAATTTGCCGACCTGCACGGGGTACCCGAGCCTCGTGACCGCCAGGACGCCCCAGCCCGCTTCCCGCTGGGCCACCATGATGGAGTGGGATCTCTGGGCGTAGCCGCTGGCAGTGTGCGGCAGTGAATTCGTGAGCAAATGCAGAACCCGGCCCGGAACCGGTTCGAAATCCTGCCGACGGAGCACCGGGGCTGCGCCGGCGTAGACCGCCGCCTCACCGGCGAGGCGTGCCTGCTGCCGCCGTCCTGCAGCGCCGGAGCCGTCGAGGGCCTTGACGGCCCCGCTGAGGTCCCCGTCATGCCACAATCTGCGGGCCCGCGCAGACTTCAGGCCGCGAGCATTTCCTGCCTTGGCCAATAAGTCGTCCGATATCTCCAGCAGGCCGGCGGACAGGGCAATGTCCGCAAGGCGCCGGGCCGGTTCCCCCTGGGTGGGGCCATCCGCGGCCAGTTCGAGGCGGCGCTTGGCATCGGCGTCGTTTCCGTTGCTGAGCGCGGCGAGGATGACGGGAACCGCCACCGAGTTCCTCGGAAAGGCGGCGGTCACAACCCGGCCGAAAGGGCGCACGACGGCGGGCAGACGGCGGGCAGCTTGCAGGTACAGGAGTACCGGGTCATCAACCAGGTGTTGGCTGATGACACTCGCGGCCAGCCGGGCATTCTTGAGGAGCTGGATCATTTGCTGGGAACGTCCGCCAGAAGCTCGGAGATGAGTTGCATGTAGCGGCCGGCGAGGTGTCCATATTCTGCGTTGGATTTAACCCACTGACGGCTGTCCCCGTTGCGGACCAGCCTGCTTCGGTCGGCTGCGAGCTCGCGCCACAGATCCGCCACAGCTTCCGGAGAGCTGGCAACAATGTCCCCGGCTTCCGCGTCCATGACTATGCGGGCCGCTTCGCCGCGCACCACAGCAGTGATGTGGCGGCCGATGGCCAGAACTTCGTAGGTCTTGGATGGAACGGTGGTGTCGAAGGACTTCCAGTCGTCTCGAAGGGACACCAGGCAGGTGTCGGCCGACGCATAGCGCTCGAGCATGGCGTCCCCGGTCAGGGGTGCGTGAAACGTGACCGGGGCCTTCAGCTCCCGCGCCAGCTTCTCCAGCGCCGGCCGCTGAGTCCCGTGGCCCACCAAGTGCAGGTGCATGGAGTCCCCCACGAGGGCGCTTGCCCTGATGGCCACGTCCAGCCGCTGGCTCTCGCCGTGGTTCCCCAGGTACAAAGCTTCAAAGACGTCGCGGTCGAGTTCCGGCGGTCCCATGACGGGGATGGAGTCCAGGTGCACGCCGTTGCTGACGGTCGCTACGTTGCGGATGCCGCGCGCCCGAAGCGTCGCGGCGAATCCCTCGGTCACGGTGACCACGAGGTCGGCGCGGTGCTGGACAAAATCCACAACGCGCTCAACGACGCCTTTCACGCTGCCCTGGACCAGCCGGGCGTCGCGGGCCAGGTCGGGCCACGCGTCCCGCATTTCCACGATCAGGGGCACGCCGCGGGCCTTGGCCAGAATGTAGCCGGCTGCCAGGGAGGGCAGCCCCGGCGCCGTGACAATGACGACGTCGGGCTTGCGGACCATGAAACCGGCCGGAATCGACAGTGCCGCGGAAAAGCACTGGTCCAGCAAACGTGCAGCCCGGGAGTTGCCGTGGCGGAGGTAGGGGACGCGGAGTATCTTCTCGGTAAACTGCCCTTTTTGCGGCTGGAAAGGCCTCCCGGCCATCTTGCGCGGCAGCGCCCGCCGGCCGAAAGGATAGTGCGCTACGGGTGTCACGACGTCGACGTCCCAGCCGGATGCGGAAAACTCCTTGATCATGGCGGTCCAGCGGCGCTGGGGAGGGCTCTGTTCCGGCCAGTAGGAGTGGGTCAGCAGCGTTATCCGAAGGCCCTCGGCCTGCGTCCCTTGTGGTGTGCGGTCAACGAAGTCGTGGCGCATGTCTAGAGTGTTACTTTCCCGCCTTGGCGGGGACGGACCATGGTCTTCCCGCCGAGGAAACGGAAGTAGGCCAAACCCGCGCCGAGCAGGATCAGGACTGTGATCAGCTGAATCCCCAGCGGGCTGCCGGTGGCTACCGCAACGGCGGCCTTGACTTCAGACTTCACCATGACGGGGGGCTCGCTGGGGGTGGCGATCACCGCAGGGGCCGTCGACGGCGCTGATGTCGGCGAAGGTGTGGGCGTCGGTGTTGCCGACGCTTCGGCGGGGGCCTCTTCCACTGGCTCGGGATTGGCAGCGGGCGGCGCGAGGGCCGGCGCCAGCGCCGGCGGTGCGGTTACTCCGGGAACCGGCGCGGGATTTGCGGCGGTGGGCACGGTGACGGGGGCAGGAGCGGGAGCGGGTGCGGGTGCGGGTGCCGGGGCGGGTACCGCGGGGACGGGAGCGGGCGCGGGGACTGGCTCGGGTACGGGAGCCGGCTCGGGCGCGKGGTCAGCAGGCTGCTCCGGGGCAGGCACGGGTTCAGGAACAGGATCGGGAGCCGGAGCAGGAGGCGGCTCGGCCGGCGATACTACTGGTGGGACCGGAAGACCCAGATCATCAGCGTGGGCAGGAACAGCCGTTCCCGCGATGGAGAGGGCCAGGAGCAGTGCTCCCAGCCCGACGCGTGCTGACTTCAGTTTTTGGCTGCGCGACGTCATCGACAGGCCCTCCCCCAGGTGCGAGATTGAATCAAGTTTGTGCGGTCGTGGCCATCACTAACGTCGTTGTCGGCAAAACCCCAGCGGTGCACGGTCCCCCCAGTCTACTTGACGGCAAGACAAGCTGTTCACCTCAGTGCCACCGGGCCATGATATAGGGCAGTCCGGGCCGTGACCATAGCGCCACGCGGACCGGGATAAGCTGGATCAATGCTCCCTCTCAGCCGTCCGGTTTCCGCGCGCCTGTCCTTGACTGTGGCGGCCGCCGCAGCCGGCCTGGCCTTGACCTCATGTTCCCCGGTTGTCGACGTCACGCCCGCCAAGGATGCCGCGAACGCGGCGTGCGCGCCAATGATGCTTGCCCTGCCGGACGCGATCGGCGATGCCAAGCTGCGGAAGACCAATGCCCAGGCCACGGCGGCCTGGGGCGATCCGTCCCAAGTGATTCTGCGCTGCGGCGTCAACGTTCCCGGCCCCACGACGGACCGCTGCGTCAGCGTCAACGACGTCGACTGGGTCATCAAGGAAGGCGACCCCGTGTGGACGCTGACCACGTTCGGCCGCGAACCGGCCACGGAAATCCTGATGGACCCGGACAAGATTAGTTCGGCCACCGTGCTGGCGGACCTCTCCGCCGCCGCGCTGAAGATCCCGGCAACCCGGAAATGTGTGGGTCAAGAGGACCTGCAGAACCTCCCCACCAGCAAGTAGAACCGGGCAGGCGCGTCCGCGCCCGCCCCGTTCTAGCGCAGGCCGGTCTTGCGGTTCAGGGCCAGGTGGATCAGCTCGTCAATCAGGTCGGCGTAGCCCAACCCTGAGGCCTTCCACATCTGCGGGTACATGCTCTTGGGCGTAAACCCGGGCATGGTGTTGATCTCGTTGATGATCAGTTCGCCATCAGGGGTGTAGAAGAAGTCAACCCGGCTCAGTCCCTCGCCGCCGACGGCGTCAAAGGCGAGCGCGGCCAGTTCCCGGACACGGGTGATCGCTTCTTCGGGGAGGTMGGCCGGGCAGCTGAGGGCCGCGGCGTCGTCCACATATTTGGCGTTGAAGTCATAGAATTCATGGCCGCCGCCCGCGACCGAGATCTCGCCCGGCATGGACGTCCGGGGAGCATCGGTCCCCCGGCCCTCCAGCACGGCACATTCGATCTCGCGGCCCGTGATGCCGGCCTCGATGACCAGCTTGGGGTCGTGCTCGCGGGCGATCTCTATGGCGGCGTCGAGGCCCTCGAGGGAGTCCACCTTGGAGATGCCCATGGAAGACCCTGCCCGGGCCGGCTTGACGAATACCGGGAAGCCGAGCTGGTCCACGCGCTTGCGGACGGTCTCGGGATCGTTGCGCCACTGCCGGTCAGTCACGGCGATGTAGGGTCCCACGTGGAGCCCGGCCGATTCAAAGACAACCTTCATGAAGTGCTTGTCCATGCCGACGGCGGACGCGAGCACTCCCGCGCCCACGTAGCGGGTGTCGGACAGTTCCAGGAGGCCCTGGATGGTTCCGTCTTCGCCGAAGGGCCCGTGCAGCAGCGGGAAGACGACGTCGACGGCGCCCAGCTCCTGCGGGACGGTGTTCGGTGCTGCGACGATCAGCTGGTGCTCGCCGCCGATCTCGGCCAGGGTGACGGTCTGCGCCGAGGGGGCCACCTCGGGCAGCGACGAGGCAGAGAGCGACCACTCGTCGGTTCCGCCGGACGCCAAAACCCACTGGCCGGTCTTGGCGATCCCGATAGGGATCACGTCGTATTTGTCCTTGTCGATGGCTCCCAGGACGCCGGCGGCTGTCACGCAGCTGACGGCGTGCTCGCTGGAGCGGCCGCCGAACAGCACCGCCACGCGGGGTTTGGACTGGACCGGACGGTCTTTTGTGGTCATGTTCCCTGACACTCTCAGTGGTCGCCTTCGGCTTTCAGGTCCCGGGACAGCAGCAGCGGACCCAGTTCATCGACGGACAGTTTTCCGGCAAGGACCGCGACGACGGCGGCCGTGATCGGCATGTCGACGCCGAGCTTTCCGGCGAGTTCGTTGACAGCCTGGCTGGACTTGATGCCTTCAGCCGTCTGCTTCATTTCGGCGGTGACCTGGTCAAGGGTCAGCCCCTTGCCGAGCAGCCTGCCGGCCGTGTGGTTTCGGGACAGGGGCGAGGAACAAGTCGCCACGAGATCGCCCAGGCCTGCGAGCCCCGCCATGGTCCGGGCTTCGCCGCCCAGGGCGAGGGTCAGCCGTGAGGTTTCGGCCAAGCCGCGCGTGATGACGGAGGCCTTGGTGTTGTCCCCCATCTTCTTTCCTTCGCAGATTCCCACGGCCAGTGCGATCACGTTCTTGACGATGCCGCCGATTTCGACGCCGATCACGTCGCTTGTGGTGTAGGGGCGGAAGTAAGGGGCAGTGCAGCTGCGGGCGATCCAGCCTGCCGTGATCGGGTCCGTGCAGGCTACCACCGAGGCTGTTGGCTCCTCCCGTGCGATCTCCATGGCCAGGTTGGGGCCGGAAACCACGGCGACCCGGTCGGCAGGCAGGTCCAGCTCCGCACTGATGACCTCGCTCATGCGCGCATCGGTGTGGAGCTCGAGGCCCTTCATGAGGGACACCACGACGGCGCCGGGCGCCAGATGTTCTTTCCAGGCCTGCAGTTGCGGCCGCAAGGTTTGTGCCGGCACGGCCAGGATGACCAGCTCCGCGCCCGAGAGGACCTCGGAAACATCTTTCGATGCAGTGATGCTGGACGGCAGCGTGATGCCGTTCAGGTACTGCTCATTGCGGTGCAGGGTGTTGATCTGGTCCACGATTTCGGGGCGCCGTCCCCAGAGGCGGATGTCTCGTTCGACCCCGGAGGCCGTGGCGGCGTCAGCAACAACCTTGGCGAAGGTTGTACCCCAGGAACCTGCCCCCAGAACGGCCACTGTGGTGGCGGATGCTGCTCGTTCAAAGTTAACCGTCATCCGGTGCTGTCCCCAATGTTCTCGTTCGATGCGCCACCCTCTTGGATGGCTTTATCTTCGGCGCCGCCCCGTTCGACGAAACGGCCCTGTGTGGACTGGTTGTGCGCCGCCGGGTTCCACCGTTGCGCGGGCGGTTGCTCTTCACGCAGTCCTGCCAGGAGGCCGGTGATGGCGTCCATGATGGCATTCGTGGCTGCGTCGAGCGTCGCCTTGTCCAGCGGGTGGCCCTCAAACGCGCTCAGGTCCACGGGATCCCCGACCACCAGGCGGGAGGTCTTGCGGGGGAAAATGTAGAAACGTTTCGCATACCGCGGGAAGACCTCTTGGGCACCCCAATGGGCGATGGGCACGACGGGAATGCCGCTCTCCAGTGCCATCCGCGCGGCACCGGTGTGCCCTTTCATCGGCCAGAGTGCCGGGTCCCGGGTCAGGGTTCCCTCTGGGTAGATGATGATCGCCCCGCCTTCGTTCACGATCTCTTTGGCGAGTTGCAGCGAACGGTTCGCCCCCGTCGTCGAACGTTCCACCGGGATCTGCTTGGTGGACCGCAGGACGGCGCCAAGGACCGGCACCTTGAAAAGGCCGGCCTTGGCGAGGAAATGCGGCATCCGTTTCTGGTTGTAGAGCATGTGCCCCACCACCAGCGGGTCGATTTCCGTGCAGTGGTTGGGCGCGGCGATGAAGCCCCCGGCGGGGAGCTTTTCGAGGCCTTCCCACTTCTTTCCCATGAGGAGGTTCATCACGGGCCGGATGATCCCGGCGACTGTCACGAACGTGGCGTGGCTCTTGGCCGATTCCTTCACGGGACCCCCGCTACTTGGCCGAGGTGATGTCGAAATCGGCGCCGAGGCCCGCGAGCTTCTCGGTAAAGCGCTCGTAGCCGCGGTTGATGATGTCGATGCCCGTGACACGGGAGGTGCCAGTGGCGGCCAGGGCGGCAATGAGGTGGCTGAATCCGCCGCGCAGGTCCGGGACGTCGATGTCGGTGCCCTTGAGCTGCGCCGGACCGGAGATGACGGCGGAGTGCAGGAAGTTGCGCTGGCCGAAGCGGCACGGCACGCTGCCGAGGCACTCGCGGTGGACCTGGATATTGGCGCCCATGCGGATCAGTGCATCGGTGAAGCCGAACCGGTTCTCGTACACGGTCTCGTGGACAATCGAAACGCCCTCGGCCTGGGTCAGGGCGACGATGAGCGGCTGCTGCCAGTCCGTCATGAATCCGGGGTGCACGTCTGTTTCGAGGACCAGGGGGTTGAGCTTGCCGCCGCGGTGGTAGAAGCGGATGCCGTCGTCGCCGATGTCCATGCCGCCGCCGACCTTGCGGTACGTGTTCAGGAAGGTCATCATGTCGCGCTGGGTGGCGCCTTCGACAAAGATGTCGCCGCGGGTGACCAAGGCCGCGGAAGCCCAGGAGGCGGACTCGTTACGGTCCGAGAGGGCGCGGTGGTTGTAGCCGCCGAGATCCCTGACGCCTTCGATGCGGATGGTGCGGTCAGTCTGGACGCTGATGATGGCACCCATCTTCTGCAGCACCGCGATGAGGTCCACGATTTCCGGTTCGGTGGCCGCCCCGGAGAGTTCGGTGATGCCTTCTGCGCGCGTGGCGCTCAGCAGGACCTGCTCAGTGGCGCCCACGGACGGGTAGGGCAGCGCAATCTTGGCGCCCTTGAGCCCGTTGGGCGCGGAGATGTGGATGCCGCCGGGGCGCTTTTCCACGACGGCGCCGAACTGTCGCAGGACATTGAGGTGGTAATCGATCGGACGGTCGCCGATCTTGCAGCCACCCAGGTCCGGGATAAAGGCCTCGCCGATGGCGTGGATCAGCGGCCCGCACAGCAGGATCGGAATGCGCGAATCGCCGGCGTGGGCGTCGATGGCCGTACTGGACGCGGTCTTGGCGCCCTTCGGGTCAAGCGTCAGATCGCCTGTCACGGGATCCTTGTCGACCTTGACGCCGTGGAGCTGAAGCAGGCTCGTGACAACCTCAACGTCCTTGATTTCAGGGACGTTGCGCAACACCGATGGCTCGTTGCCCAAAAGGGCAGCAACCATGGCCTTGGGGACAAGATTCTTGGCCCCGCGAACGGTGACGCGGCCAGTTAGCGGGACGCCTCCGCGGATTGTCAGAACACTACTCATATACCGGTTTCCTCACGACTACTCGCCCCCAAATCCTTACAAAGGCTCCAGCTAAGCATAGGAGCATCCGTTACCGATCTGAAATACGGAGCGGTTCCAGGGGCCCCGTGTTGGCCCTTTCGGCACGGATGCGGCGGCGCTTTCGGGCCTGCGGACGTTGCATCGGGTGGGCGCTGAGGGTTTGCCGGGTGGGACCGAAGACCGGACCGACTCCTGAGAAAAGGAGAACCCTTCGAATACGATCGTGTGATGCCTCGCCTTATCGCTCCGGACGTCCGTTATCACGCCTCCTGGTTGGAAGGATCCGCCGAATTTGACGGCGCGCACCGGGACGGCGCGGGTGCGGAGGACTGGCCACTGGAAGAACTCGAAGATGACCAGTCGTTCCGCCGCTTCGTCGATGCCCTCGTCAACGATGCCAGGCCGGAGAGCCCGAGGAAACCAGGGTACGTGCCCTGCACGTACCTGTGGATCGTGGACGGTGACACCTTCCTTGGCTCACTGGCCATCCGGCACGAGCTGAACGATTTCCTCCTCAACCAGGGTGGGCACATCGGCTACAGCGTGAGGCCCTCCGCCCGGCGCCGCGGCCACGCAGCTGCCGCCTTGGCCAACGCCCTGCCAATTGCCCGGGAGCTGGGCATCGCCCGGATTCTCCTCACCTGCGATGAAGATAACGCCGGTTCAAGGGCCACAATCGAAAAGAACGGTGGCGTCTACGAAGACAGCCGCAGCGGCAAACGCCGCTACTGGTTCGTGCCCGACTAACCGGAAGCTCAAGTAGCCGGAAGCTCAAGTAGAAGGAACGGATCCCAGCGCCCGCGGCCTTGGTACACACGAGTTCTACGAGCACCCAGTGACGGTCCAGCTCAGTCCCAGGCACCGTTCGGCGGTCTGCTCAGGGGTCGGATTTGCGCGTAGATTGTTCACATCCGCTGAGGGCCCGCATATCAGCGAAACGACGTGGACAAGGATCCGGATGGGCCGGCCGTACCGCATTGACACTCACCAGCACATCGTTCCGCCCGGGTATGCGCGCTGGATGCTTGAAAAGGGCATCCGCCCCGGCGGCATTGGCCTGCCGCCGTGGTCCGAGCGCTCAGCGTTGAAGTTCATGGACAGGCACGACGTGCAGACCGGCATCTTGTCCCTGTCCACTCCCGGCGTGTACTTCGGGGACGCTGCGGAGGCACGGCGGCGGGCGCGGGAGATCAACGAATACAGTGCAGAGGTGGTCGCTGCCCGGCCTGAGCGGTTCGGGTTCTTCGCGACGCTCACGCTGCCGGACGTGCAAGGCGCCCTGGCGGAGGCCGAGTACGCCCTGGACACCCTGCTCGCGGACGGGATCGTATTGCTGGCCAACAACGCCGGCCGCTATCTGGGCGATCCTGGCTTTGAGCCTTTGCTGGAGTTCCTGCACCACCGCCGGGCCGTAGTGTTCATCCACCCCGCTGAACTGCCCGGTCCGGCGGTGCCGGGCATACCCGCCTTTGCCGCAGATTTCATGCTCGACACGACCCGCACCGCTATCAGCCTGATCCTGTCCGGTGCGATGGAAAAGTTCTCGGGAATCAGGTTCATCCTGGCCCACGCGGGCGGCTTCGTGCCTTACATCGCCTACAGGATCCTGCTGACGATGCTCAACGATAAGGACCTGGCTCTCAGTGCACTGGCGGCGCTGGGAGATAAGAAGCAGTCCATCTTGCGGCGGTTTTATTACGACGTGGCCCTATCCGCCAGCCCGGCGGCCCTGCCCAGCCTGCTCGAGGTAGCTGACCCGGGCCGCATCACATACGGAACTGACTTCCCGTTCGCACCCTCTGCGGCGATCGACTTCCTGAATATGGAGTATGAGAATTATCCGCTGGACCCCTCCGTGCGCACGGCGATAGACCGCGGCAATTCCGAGGCGCTCTTTCCCCGGCTGAGGCCTGAGCAGACTTAGTTCATATTGTGCGCGTTGCGCTCCCTGGCAGGAGGGGTTCCGGTGGAGGACGGTTGAKCCGGTGGAGCGGGCACGTACGATCCGGAGGAAAGAACCTGATTGTCAGAGGTCCCTGAAACGCTGGGTTCATGGACGGCAATCACGGGCCCGAAGTGGCTCCGGCGGGACACGGCGACACCGGCTTCGGCCGTGCTGCGGGCGATGCCGCCGCCATTCYGGGCACCGCRGAGGCAGCCGTCGCGGACGTGGCGGGCCGGCTGGCCGCCGGACCGCTGGGCTTAGGCTGTCCGCCCACGGACAGTGCCGGGATCATTGACCGGATCCGGGAACTGGAAGACTGGAAGTCCGCCGCGTCCGCGGAACAGGCCCGGCACGCCGTGGCGTTCGACCTGCTCCAACGCCGCGAACAAGCCGCCGCCGGGGTTCCGGCCAAGGAACTCGGGACCGGTGTCGGCGCGCAGATCGCCCTCGCCCGCCGCGAATCACCCGCCAAGGG
>NZ_JBFTZL010000060.1:0-19537 GCF_056406825.1 Arthrobacter sp. P1_A5
ACGCCGGCGGCCGCGACTGGGAACTGCGCGACACCGGCAAGGGCGAGAAATCCATGGTGCTGACTGATCGCGGCACCACCGTCATCCTCTCCGGATCCGCGACGCTGGAGGAGTTCTCCGCCCTGGCCACCGCCGTGGTGAAGTCACTCGAAAGCAATCCGCCCGCCGGGGCATCGTCCAGCACGCCGGGCGCAACAGTTTCACCTTCGGCCAGCCCTTCACCGTAAAGTGGCCACGTGGCTACTTATCTGACTCCCGCACTCGCCTGGCAGCGTCTCCGTGAAGGCAACAAGCGTTTTGTCGCCGGCACGTCATCACACCCCAACCAGGACGCGTCGCGACGCTCGTCGCTGGTTGAAAACCAGCACCCCTTCGCGGTGATCTTCGGTTGCGCCGACTCCAGGCTTGCCGCCGAAATCATCTTCGACCTCGGCCTCGGGGACGCCTTTGTGGTCCGCACCGCCGGCCAGGTGATCGACGACGCCGTGCTTGGCTCGCTGGAATACAGCGTCAGCGAACTGGACGTCCCTCTGATCGTCGTCCTGGGGCACGACAGTTGTGGTGCTGTCACCGCAACCAAGAACGCCGTGGAAACCGGCCAGATGCCGGTCGGTTTCATCCGCAGCCTGGTGGAGCGGATCACCCCGTCCGTGTTGACCTCGCTGCGTAACAATCAGACCGACGTCAACGACATGGTGGTTGAGAACGTCAAGCAGACCTCGCAGCGGCTGGTGGACAGTTCCCGGGTGATTTCGGGCGCAGTCGACAGCGGCCGCACCGCCGTGATCGGCCTCGCCTACAGCTTGGCTGACGGCCGGGCCGATCTCGTTTCCAGCATCGGCAGGCTGTAAACCCCGGCGCCCGGCCGTCGCAGCCTGCTCACGGTTTTCGGTGGGACTCCTACTCCCAATAAGCTAGCCCCATGACTTCCACAGATGAGTTGAACACCGAAGAGTTCCGCATTGAACACGACACGATGGGCGAAGTCCGCGTTCCCGTGAACGCCCTGTACCGCGCACAGACGCAGCGGGCAGTCGAGAACTTCCCGATCTCCGGCAAGACGCTGGAGCGCGCCCACATCGAAGCCCTGGCACGGGTGAAGAAGGCCGCCGCCCAGGCAAACGCAGAACTGGGGGTGCTCGACGGCGAGCTCGCCCAGGCGATTGCCGACGCAGCCGACCAGGTTGCGGCCGGCAAGTACGACGGCGACTTCCCGATTGACGTCTTCCAGACCGGGTCCGGGACGTCCTCGAACATGAACACCAACGAGGTCCTCGCCGAGCTCGCCTCGCGGGCCCTGAAGTCCGCCGGTAGCGAGAAGGTTGTCCACCCGAACGACCACGTCAACGCCTCGCAGTCCTCCAATGACGTCTTCCCCACGTCCGTCCACGTCGCCGCCACGTCCGCCCTGATCAATGACCTGATCCCGGCCCTCGGCTACCTGGCGGAGTCGCTGGAACGCAAGGCCACCGAATTCAAGGACGTCGTGAAGTCCGGCCGCACGCACCTCATGGACGCCACCCCCGTCACGCTGGGCCAGGAGTTCGGCGGCTACGCCGCTCAGGTCCGCTACGGCATCGAGCGCATCAACGCCGCCCTCCCCCGCGTCGCCGAGGTCCCACTCGGCGGAACCGCCGTGGGCACCGGCATCAATACGCCGGCCGGATTCCCGGAGCGAGTGATCGAACTGCTGGCGGCCGACACCGGACTGCCCCTGACCGAGGCCCGCGACCACTTCGAGGCCCAGGCCAACCGCGACGGCCTCATCGAAGCGTCCAGCCAGCTGCGCAACATCGCGATTTCCTTCATGAAGATCAACAACGACCTGCGCTGGATGGGCTCCGGCCCCAACACCGGCCTCGGCGAAATCGCCATCCCGGACCTGCAGCCGGGCTCGTCGATCATGCCGGGCAAGGTCAACCCCGTCATCTGCGAAGCCTCCATCATGGTCTGCGCCCAGGTGATCGGCAATGACACCGCCATCGCGTGGTCCGGCACCAACGGCGCCTTCGAACTCAACGTCGGCATCCCGGTCATGGCCGCCAACCTCCTTGAATCCGTGCGCCTGCTGGCCAACACCAGCCGCGTCATGGCCGACAAGATGATCGACGGCATCACCGCCAACGTCGAGCGCGCCCGCTTCCTCGCCGAGGCCTCGCCGTCGATTGTGACCCCGCTGAACAAGTTCATCGGCTACGAGAACGCGGCCAAGATCGCCAAAAAGGCCGTGGCCGAGGGCCTGACCATCCGTGAGACCGTCGCCTCCATGGGCTTCCTCGAGCGCGGCGAACTGACCGAAGAGCAGCTGGACACCGCCCTGGACGTCATGTCCATGACGCGCCCGCCGCATAAGGCCTAACGGCTCCGGGCGGCGCCGCCCCCGAAGAGTACAACCGCCGACGGCCGGCATCCTTTCTGGAAGGGTGCCGGCCGTCTGCATGTCTGCACCGCAGGTCAGAACTTAGACCCTGGGCGGTTCCCCGCCGGCGGCCTCCCGCTCCTGCGCCGTGTACGCCGCCGCGGCCGCGGCATCCGCCATGCTGGCACCGCCGATCCGCGCCTCCCGCAACCGCCGCGTCTTGGCGGACTGGACGGAGAAGGCAGCATCGACGTTCCCGGCGGCATAGGTCAGGGCGTCTTCGGCGCGGATGCCGAGGCCGCCGGCGGTCAATACGGCGTCCTGGTTGGCGCCCAAATACGTGAACTGCCAACCCCACTGGCTCTGCTGCCGCTGGACCAGGGCCTTGACCAGCTCGCCTGTGGCCTCGCGCGAGGAGTTCTCGTGGCCGTCCGTCAGCACGGCCACCAGCACAGTGCCGGGGCGCTGATCCTCCGGGAGGGCCGCCAGTTCCGCACCCGCTTCGCCGATCAGCCGGACCATGGCGTCGTGCAGGGCGGTGCTGCCCCGCGGCTGCAGGTCAAGGGCCGGCACGTCCTGGATGTCCACCGAGGCGTAGACGCGCTCGTAGGTGTCATCGAACTGCGCCAGCGACAGCCGGCACCGGCCCGCCACTGCCCGCTGTTCGCGGATGAACGCCGCAAACCCGCCCACAGTGTCATCGGCGATGGCACTCATCGACCCGGAACGGTCCAGGAGGACGTACACGTGCGTCAGGGCTGAATCTGTCATGCTTCCCCATTTCCGGCCCCGACGGCGCTTCTGCCTCGTCGCGGGCCACCTGTTGCCAGCGGTATGGCCGGACAGGAGCAGGCTACGGCCGGGCAGCGACATTATTGCCGGCAACAGCCCAAACAACCCAAACAGTCCACAGTATCTTTTGCACTATTTATGTTTAAGTGCAAAAATACACTCCATGGGAAACAGTGCAATTACTTCGGGTGGCCTCCGCGAGCGCAAGCGGGCCGCAACACGGGCGGCGATCACCGCCGTCGCGCGTTCCCTGACCGCCGAACGCGGCCTCAGCGGCTACACCGTGGAGGAAGTCTGCGAGCGCGCGGGCATCTCCCGCCGGACCTTCTTCAACTACTTCCCTGCCAAGGAAGACGCGATCCTGGGCCACGTCGACGACGACTTTCCCGAAGAGGTGGTGGCCCGGTTCATGGCGGGCGGCGCGGGTTCGCCCGCTGGGGAAATCTCGGCCTCACTCCTCGCCGACCTCGTACGCCTGTCCCTTGATCTGTCGGAGCGGATGAGCGGCTCCGAGGAAGAGACCCGCCAGCTGATCGGGGTGATCAAGAAGGAGCCCCAGCTGATGCTGAAGATCATCGGCGCCACCGAGGAACGCGAGGCCGACTTCGCACGGCTGCTCGCGGCCAGGGAAGGCGTACCTGCCGATCATCCCGTAGTCCGCATGGCCGTGGTCCTCCTGGGAAACATCGCCAGGAAAACCAGCGCCGACTACTTCTCCGAGGGCAACGCCCGCCCCTACAAGGACTTGCTGCTGGAAAACATTGCAGCAGCCCGCATGCTCTTCTCCCTGCCGTTCACCATGTCCCAGTTCGACACAGTCCACTTCGACGGAGTCGAGTCAAATACTGTCCAGCCCAACCCTTCCGAAGGAGCGCAATGAGCGCCGCCGTCAGCACCAAGCCAGCAGCCGAGCCGCTGCTGCTGACCCAGAAACGCATCTGGATCATCTTCTCCGCCCTCATCGCGGGCATGCTGCTCTCCAGCCTTGACCAGACCATCGTCTCCACCGCCATGCCCACGATCGTCGGCACGCTCGGCGGCGTGGAACACCAGGCCTGGATCACCACGGCCTACCTGCTCGCCACCACCATCGTCATGCCCATCTATGGAAAGTTCGGCGACATCCTGGGCCGCCGGAACCTGTTCCTCATCGCCATCGGCCTCTTCACCCTCGCCTCCGTCGGATGCGCCCTCGCCACGGACTTCTGGGGCTTCGTGGTCTTCCGCGCCATCCAGGGCCTCGGCGGCGGCGGCCTGATGATCCTGTCCCAGGCCATCATCGCCGACATCGTTCCGGCCAAGGAGCGCGGCAAGTACATGGGCCCGCTGGGCGCAATCTTCGGCCTCTCCGCCGTCGCCGGCCCGCTGCTGGGTGGTTTCTTCGTGGACCACCTGACCTGGGAATGGGCCTTCTACATCAACATCCCGATCGGCATCGCCGCGTTCACCATCGCCTGGTTCACCCTGACGCTGCMGAACAAGAAGGCAGAGAAGCGGATCGACGTCCTGGGCGTGCTGCTGCTCTCCGCAGCCACCACGTGCCTGATTTTCTTCACCGACTTCGGCGGCAAGAAGGACGAGGGCTGGGATTCGCCGCTGACGTGGGCGTTCGGCGCCGGGCTGGTGCTCGCCGCTACGGCCTTCATCCTGGTGGAGCGCCGGGCCGAGGACCCCATCATTCCGTTGAGCCTGTTCAAGAACCGCATCTTCGTGAACTCCACTGCCATCGGCTTCACCCTCGGGCTGGGCATGTTCGCGGCGATCGCTTTCGTCCCGACCTTCCTGCAGATGTCCTCCGGGACCTCCGCCGCCGAATCCGGCCTGCTGATGCTGCCCATGATGGTGGGACTCATGGGCATGGCCATCGTCTCCGGCATCCGCATTTCCAAGACCGGCAAGTACAAGATGTTCCCGATCCTCGGGGCCATACTGACCATCGCGGCAATGCTGTGGTTGACCACGCTCACGGCCGCCACGCCCATCTGGGTCATCTGCGTGCAGCTGTTCGTCTTCGGCGCCGGCCTGGGCTCGATCATGCAGGTGATTGTCCTGGTGGTCCAGAACTCGGTGCCGGCGGACCAGATCGGCACGGCCACGAGCACCAACAACTACTTCCGCGAGGTGGGCGCGTCCCTGGGCGTCGCGGTGTTCGGTTCCATCTTCACCACCCGGCTCTCCGAGTCCCTGACCAATGCCTTTACCGGCGCCGGGGCCTCAGCTGAGCAGGCGTCGCAGTCCACCCGGACGATGGACCCCCAGGTCCTCAGCCAGCTCCCGGCGCAGCTCAAGGACGCGATTGTCAACGCCTACGCTGACTCGCTCGCCCCCGTCTTCTGGTACCTGCTGCCGTTCCTGGTCATCGCCCTGATCCTGGCCCTGACCCTCAAGCAGATCCCCCTGTCGGACACCGCCGGCATGGTGGCCCGCGGCGAAGCAGTCGGCGGCGAGGAAGCCGAGCGGCTCGAGGCGGAACGGGCGGCAGCCCGCCACGCCGCCGACGCCGCGGAGCCCACGGGACCGGAAGGGCTTTCAGCCCACGGCAACACCAGTGGGTCCGGCCACGACGACGAGCTCACCCGCCTGCGCGGCTGACGGTCCGGAAACGGCCCGGCAGCAGCCGGTGAGTGCCGGCAGGCCGGGATGGCCGTGCCGTCAGCCTATCCGGCCGTGGGCAGCATCATGGCGGCGGCCGTGCCGGCCAGCATGAAGGGCCCGAAGGGAATGGCCGACTGCAGCGTCCCGCGCCGCGCGGCGAGCAATCCGAGACTCCACAGCCCGCCGAGGACGAACGCCGCAAAGGTCCCCGCCATGACGTGCCCCCAGCCCAGGAATCCCAGGTACATTCCCAGGACGCCCGCGAGCTTCACGTCGCCGAATCCCATTCCCGGCGGATAGACCGCGTGCAGGAGAAAGTAGAAGAGCCAGAGGGCTGCCCCGCCGGCCAGGACACGGAGACCCGGAATGCCGAATGCCCCGGCGTCCGCTGTGCCGGCCACGTCCTGCCCGCCGGGAAGCAACTGGCTGGCCGCCGCCCCCAGCAGAAGGACTCCGGCGATCCCATACGAGGGAAAGACGATCCTGTCCGGGAGCAGGTGGTGCCGGACGTCAATGACCGTGAGCCGAACGGCCATCACGAAGAAATACGCACACGCAGCCAGGGCAAGCCAGAAAGCCAGCGGGTTGGCGGCGCCCAGGATGCCGAGTCGTTCGATCACCCTCGGATGCTACTTGATATTCGTCCGGCCCGGCGGTCCCCGCGCGTAAACTGTGGATATGGCCGCATGGGACAGCACGAACCGGCGCGGGCCGGACGCGCCCCGCGGCCCGGCGGAGAAGGCCGCGGCCTTCCGGAACCTGTGCCGGTCATCGCCCTGGAAGTGGCAGTCGCTGAGGTTCGAGTACCTGGACCGGCCGCTCACGGGTTCCTCGGAGTCCCCGGCGGCCCCCTCCCCCGGCGACCTCGTCAGGGGGTGGCTGCGCCGGCCCGGTGCCTTGCGGCTGGAGACTGCCGACGGCCTGGTCATCGGCAGCACCACCGGCATCAATGATTCCCGCGGCGGCTTCTATATCAGCTCAACGAGGAAGACCTGGCTCCTGCCCCCGCACTTGGTTACGCCGGTGTACGACGACGACGGGCTGGTGCGCCGCCGCCCGGAGGCAGCTTATGGCGAGCCGTCGTTCGGCAACGGCAGGTTCGCCGCCGTCCTGGACCCGGTGGAGCTTGCGGGGAACGCCCCCGTCCCGTTGGAGTTCCCCAACTCCAACGCCGTGGAGCTTGGCCCCATCACGGAGGTAGACCACGAGGGCCGGCCGGCCCTGGAATCGACGGTCAGCCCGAACCTCTCCTACCGTCCCGCCGATCCCGGAGCCCCGCTGTGCCGTCCGGGACGCACGCTGCTGAGGATCGACGCCGGCACGGGCGTCTGCGTTGCGAGCCGCTGGCTTGACGCGCCCGGGGCCGGCCCAGAGCAGGACGGCTACGGGCACTGGCTCCGCATCCTGGGCGTCGACGAATACATGCTCGATGACCTGTTCCTGGCCGAATCGATGAACCTCACGGACGTCCGGCGCCACATCAGCTGGGACGTCCCCGCGGAGTAGCCGGCCGTGACTGGCATCCGCCCGCTGGCACCGTTAGGCTTCGCCGATGACTGAACCCGCCGACTACTGGCCCCCTTTCGGCCTGCGCCTGACCACGCCGCGCCTTCAGCTGCGCCCCATCCGCGACGCGGACATTCCGGCCGCGGTCTCAGCCGCCCTAAGCGGCGTGCACGAGCCGGGCCGCAGCCCCTTCAGCGGGCCTTGGGCCGAATCCCCCGCTGAGGAGCTCGGCCCGAACATGGCGCAGTGGTACTGGCGGTGCCGCGGGAACATGACACCGCAGGACTGGACACTCCTGCTCGGCATCTGGCACGAGGGCGAGTTCATCGGATGCCAGGACATCGCGGCCAAAGACTTCGCCACGCTGAAGACGGTCACCACTGGCTCCTGGCTTCGGCAAAGCGTGCACGGCCAGGGCTTCGGCAAGGAGATGCGGGCCGCCGTCGCCCTCTATGCCTTCGACTGGCTCGGCGCCGAAGTGGCGGAATCCGAGGCCGCCGCCTGGAACCAGCAGTCCCTGGGCGTCTCACGCTCCCTCGGCTACGAGCTCAACGGCGTCACCCGGGCCGCCTGGGGCGGCAAGGCCCAGGAGGTCCAAAACGTCCGTCTCACCCCCGCCACCTTCAAACGCCCCGACTGGGATCTCGGCGTCGAAGGCCACGAAGCCTTCGCGAAGTACCTGGGCATCCACCCGTAGCAGCCCCCAAGCGGGGCCGCGGCGCCCGCCGTCGCTGAGACGCCTCCTGTCGCTTCCGTCGCTGGGTTGCCGTGGTTGTGGGTGCCGTGGTTGTGGGTGCCGTGGTTGGGTTCGCCGGACCGCCACCTTTCGCCGTCGCTTAGCGCAGAGGTCCCTTCCCAAGGCTCGCAAGCTCGCCTCGGGGCCCGCGGGACGGTGCTTACGACGCATGGGACCCGCTGCGGTCGCTGGGCGACCTCCGGGGATCCGATGCGCCGCGATGCGCTCCTCTACGAAAGACGGCGACCCGGCTGGTGGGCGTCTCAGCATCGCGGGGCAGCGGTGTCCCGCTAAGGAGCGCATCGCCGACCAAAGCGAAGCGAAGGTCGCCCAGCGACCGCAGCGCAGCGACGGGAGGTGTCTAAGCGATGGCGGGACGCCGCTGCCCGGCGAACCCAACCACGGCAAACCCAACCACGGCGAAGAGCCGTGGCCCGGCGAACCGGACCACGGCCCTTCGGCAGGAGGGTGATGGCCTAAATCTCCGCCCCCTCCAGCAGTTCCGTCACGAGGGCTGCGATCGGCGAGCGCTCCGAGCGGGTGAGGGTGATGTGGCCGAACAGCGGGTGTCCCTTCAGGGTCTCGACGACGGCCGCCACGCCGTCGTGCCGTCCGACCCGCAGGTTGTCCCGTTGGGCGACGTCGTGGGTCAGGACGATCTTGGAGTTCTGGCCGATCCGGCTCATCACTGTCAGCAGCACATTCTTCTCCAGGGACTGTGCCTCGTCGACGATCACGAATGCGTCGTGCAGGGAGCGTCCGCGGATGTGCGTCAGCGGCATGACCTCAAGCATGCCCCGGTCCATCACTTCCTCCACCACTTCCTGGCTGACCAGCGCGCCCAGGGTGTCAAAGACCGCCTGCGCCCACGGGTTCATTTTTTCCGCTTCGGACCCGGGCAGGTAGCCGAGTTCCTGGCCGCCCACCGCGTACAGGGGCCGGAAGACGATCACCTTGCGGTGCTCCCGGCGCTCCAGGACGGCTTCGAGCCCGGCGCACAGGGCCAGTGCGGACTTGCCCGTGCCGGCCCGGCCGCCGAGGGACACGATGCCGACCGACGGGTCCATCAGGAGGTCGATTGCCAACCGCTGCTCGGCCGAGCGGCCGTGGAGTCCGAAGACGTCGCGGTCGCCCTTCACGAGCCGGACCTGTTTGTCCGCCCCTACCCGTCCGAGGGCCGAGCCGCGGCTGGACAGCAGGACCAGCCCGGTGTTGGTCGGCATCTCGGCCGCGGCCGGGATGAATACCGGCTCGTGCCCGTACAAGGTGGCAACCTCGTCCTCGCCCGCGTCGAGCTCGGCAACGCCGGTCCAGCCGGAGTCCTTGACGAGCTYATTGCGGTACTCGTCGGCCAGCAGCCCCATGGCCGAGGCCTTGACGCGCATCGGCAGGTCCTTGGACACCACCGTCACGTCGCGGCCCTCGTTGGCCATGTTCTTGGCCACCGCGAGGATGCGGCTGTCGTTGTCCACCCCGCGGAACCCGGCGGGCAGCACCTCGGCGGAGATATGGTTCAGCTCCACCATGAGCGTGCCGCCGTCGGGGCCCAGCGGGATGGGACGGTCCAGGCCGCCGTGCTCGAGCCGCAGGTCATCGAGCAGCCGGAGGGCCTTGCGCGCAAAGTAACCCAACTCCGGGTCGTGGCGCTTTCCTTCGAGCTCGGTGATGACAACGATCGGCAGGATGACCTCGTGCTCGGCGAAGCGCAGGAGGGCCCGCGGATCGGAGAGCAGGACGGAGGAATCGATCACGAAACTGCGGGCCGTGCCCCGGCTCCCTGTTCCTTCCCCGGAAACAGCAAGACCGGCCGCCGCGGAATCCGCTGCACCGGTCTTTGAGGTGGCTCGCTTGGCGCGAGAGGTAGCTTTCTGTCCCTGATCGGAAATGACGTCGGGCAGTTGCTCAGAAATAGCCACATCGACTCCAGCCCCGGGGCAATGCCCGGAATTGTTATTGGTGAGGCGGCTCGGCCTGGAGGCCGGACGCGGCCTCCCATACACCCGGTGCGAAAATCCGCTCCATGTACTGGCCTCCCCGATCGGCCGGCGAATTGCCTGCCGATGGGATTAACGTACGTCTCCGGGGGCCGGTTTGTCCGATAATTTTTCGGCGATTCTTGTTGCCGTCTTGTGAATTCCGCGTGAACCGCTCAGGCGCCGAAGCGGCGCTGCCTGCCGGCGTAGTCGCGCAGGGCGCGCAGGAAATCCACCTTGCGGAACGCCGGCCACAGGGCCTCGCAGAAGTAGAACTCACTGTACGCGCTCTGCCACATGAGGAATCCGGACAGCCGCTGCTCCCCGGAGGTCCGGATCACCAGGTCCGGATCCGGCTGGCCCCGGGTGTAGAGGAAGCGCGAGATGTCATCCACGGTGAGTTCATCGGCCAGTTGTCCGATGTCCGCTCCCCGGGCGACGGCGTCGTGCAGCAGTTCCCGGACGGCGTCGACAATCTCCCGCCGTCCGCCGTAGCCGACGGCGACATTGACATGCAGCCTCTCCTGCGCGGGCGTCCGGGCCGTCAGGTTGTTCAGCCGCTCGGCGAGGTAGTCCGGCAGCAGTTCGGGGGCGCCCATGGCGTGCACCGAGATGTTGGCGTCCTCGTCCAGCCGGTCCAGGGTGTTGGCGATGATGCCCATCAGGAGGTCGAGTTCCTCGCCGGAGCGGTTCATGTTGTCCGTAGAGAGCATATACAAGGTGACCACCTTGATGCCCAGCTCCTGGCACCAGCCGAGGAATTCGTGGATCTTGTCCGCACCGGCCTGATGGCCCTGGCTCGTGGGGGCGTTGAACTGGCGGGCCCAGCGCCGGTTGCCGTCGACCATGACGCCGACGTGGCGCGGGATCCGTTCAGGATCGAGGGAGCGTTGGAGCTTGCGCTCGTAAARGCCGTAGAGGAATCCGGGCATTTCCATCCGGAGATTCACCTGGCTTCCTTGAGGTACTTGTTCAGTGCACATCCTAGGCTACCTGCCGGAGGGCCGTGCCGGGTGCAGCTCCGTCACAGGACAACCCCGGATGGCTTGTTACTCACCGGTAACTTACTATGGCGTAGGTTATTATTACGGCATGGAAAGCAACAGTTCGGAGCCCCGGCCGGAGCCTCCGGCGAAGCGGGCAACCCCGGTGGACGACGCCGCGGTGCGCCTGGCTGAACTGCTGATGATCAAGCCCAAATGGCGGGGCTGGATCCACACCGTCACCGCCCCGCTGGCGCTGGCCGCCGGGCTGGTGCTGGTGATCCTGGCGCCGCCGGACCTCAAGGTGGCCTGCGCCGTCTATGCCGTTACCGGGGTCCTGCTGTTCGGCGTCAGTGCCGTCTATCACCGCGGGAACTGGTCACCGCGCGTGAAGATCGTCCTGAAGCGGCTGGATCATACGAACATCATGCTGGTGATCGCCGGCAGCTACACGCCGCTCGCCTGGGCCCTACTGGACCGGCAGCAAGCCGAAGTGCTGCTCTGGGTGATCTGGTCCGGGGCCATCCTCGGCGTGCTGTTCCGCCTGCTGTGGACCAATGCCCCGCGGTGGCTCTACGTGCCGATCTATATCGCCCTCGGCTGCGGCTCGCTGTTCTATCTGCCGGACTTTTTCGCCGCCAACGCTGCCTCGGCGGTGCTGATCTGCGTCGGCGGGGTGCTGTACATCACGGGAGCCGTGTTCTATGCGCTGAAGAAGCCGAACTTCAGCTACGAACACTTCGGCTTCCATGAACTGTTCCATGCGCTGACGGTCTTTGCCTTCGCCGCGCACTACATCGCCATTGCCATCGCGGTCCTGGGCTGACGCCGGCTGCGCTGATTCTCCCCACCTTTGAAACTGCGACGCCGGGACTCGCCGGCAGTCCGGCCCGACACGCCGGGCGCCGGCTTCAATGGTGGGGAATTCCGGCGTCAGGGGTTGGCCCCCTGCTCAGCCGGGATGCCCTGCCGCAATGAGCTCGGGCAGCAGCCGCATGTCGGAAAAGACGGTGGTTCCGGGACCGGCCAATCGGGAAGCCGGGGTGACACCGCCGGCATACGCGAAGACGTGTATTCCCGCCGCCCGGGCGGCCTGGACGCCGTAGGCGCTGTCCTCGACGACGGCGCACCGCCCGGGAGCGGCGCCCTGGTCCGCCGCGGCGTGGAGGAACAGGTCCGGCGCGGGTTTGCCGTTGGCCACCTCTGTGGCGCTGTAGATGCGGCCCTGAAAACGGCTTAGCAGCCCGGTCTTGCCCAGGGTCCGGTGCATCTTTTCGTGGCTGCCGCTGGAGGCGACGCAGTGCGGCAGAGACAGCCGGTCCAGGGCGTCCTCGATCCCGTCAACGGCCTCGAGATCACGTTCAAACGCCTCCTGGTACCAGCGACCGTAGTCGCGGTCCCAACCGTCGGCCAGCCGGATCCCGAGCTGCTGTTCGACGGCGGCCACAAAGTGCGCCTCGGACTTTCCGACGAACCGTTCCACGATGTCATCGAGTTCCAGCTCCCAGCCGAGATCGGCCAGCACGCGCTGGTCCACCCGGATGGCGATCACCTCGGAATCCACCAGCACACCGTCACAATCGAACACCACCAGCTCGAAGCCGTCCTGACCAGTCATGAGGACATCCTAGCCAGCTGCCCGCGCATTTCTTCGACGGAAGTCGCAGGGAGGCCGCAGACCATGCCGCGGCACAGGAACACCTGCGGGGCGCCGTCCGGGCCCGCGCCGCGGCCCTGCAGCAGGGGTACTGGCCGGGCGGCGCCGTCGTCCTGGACCGCGACCACCAGCCCGGGGCTGGCCGAGAGCAGCAGCTCCCGGTGCAGCACGGCCCGTTCCGGGGTGTCCGGTCCGGCGACGGCGGCCTCGATGGGACCGGCGAGGGCGGCCTGGGCGGTCGCGAGCAGCCAGCCGGCGGCGCGGGGTGCCTGGCCCGCAAGCGGAGGAAGCAGCAGGGCGAGGATGCTGGCCGCCAGGGTGCGGTGTTCGGACGAGCCGGAGAGGGCCGAGTGGGTCAGCAGGGCACCGGCCAGCGCGGCGGCGCCGCTGGGGGTGGCGCCGTCGAACGGTTCCAGGCCGTCGCGGCCGCCCTGGGCGGCCGTGACCTGCGCGGACTCCCCCGCAGCGTCCCTCAGGCCGCCGTCGGCCGCGAACCGCYYGCAGGCSGCRTCCAGAATGGCCTCGGCCAGCCCRTACCAGCGGGTGTGCCCGGTAACCGCATGGAGCGCGAACAGCCCTTCGGCGCACAAGGCGTAGTCCTCCAGTAAACCGCCGATTCCCCGCGCCACTCCGTCGTGGGAGACGCGCATGAGCCTGCCGGGGCCATCCGCCGCGGGCCGCCAGTGCACGCGCTCAAGATAGTCCGCGATCCGCTCCGCCGCGGCCACCAGCTCCGGGCGTGCCAGGACGGCGCCGGCGTCGGCGAGGGCGGCGACGGCCAGTCCGTTCCAGCCCGCCACCACTTTGTCATCCCGGCCGGGCTGGGGCCGGTTGCTGCGTGCCTGCGCCAGCAGCGGGCGCACCCGCTGCCACAGCGCGGCGTCCCCGCCGGACATCTCCCGGCCCGGATGCAGCGGCGAACCGCCGGCGCTCACGCTTCCGGGCATTCGGACGTTCATGAGGGCAGCCACGGCGGCGCCGTCGGCCGGGCCCAGGAGCGACTCAAGGCCGCCGGGAGTCCACAGGTAGCTGGCCCCTTCGGCGTGCACGCCGTCGACGACCGTGTCGGCGTCCAGCGACGATGCCAGGGCCACGACCCCGGTGTCCGGTCCCGCCGCAGGGCCCGCCACAGGGGCTGGAGCCGGTCCTGGCGCCGGGCGCGTCGCAGGTGCCAGCCCGAGGCGGGCCAGGAGCCAGTCGGCGGTAAGTCCGGCAATTCCGGCGGCCTCGGCCGCCGGGTACTCCGGCGTGCCGCCCAGCCGGACCCAGTGGACATAGACGCGCAGCAACTGGGCGTTGTCGTAGAGCATTTTCTCGAAGTGCGGAACGGACCAGTCCGCCGTCACCGAATAGCGGGCGAAGCCGCCGTCGAGCTGGTCGAACAACGCCGAGCGGGACATTGCTGCCAGGCACCGACCGGCCATGTCCCGGGCCGCCGTCGCGGTCTCCAGGCCCGCGGAGTCCTGGCCCCCTGCGTCCAGGTCCGCGGAGTCCTGGCCCCCTGCGTCCAGGTCCGCGGTCTCCTGGCCCGCGGTGTCCGGAGCGGCTGCCGGCGGCATGCTGTCCGAGGGCACTGCGGCGTGACGGACCAGGAATTCGAGCACGGCCGCGGGCGGGAACTTCGGCGCGCCGCCGAAGCCGCCGTGAGCCCGGTCCTCGGCGCCGGAGAGGGCGGTGACGGCTTCGGCAAGGAGCGCCGCGTCCAGGGCCTCGGGCGGCCCGTGCAGATGCAGGGCGGCTGCCGGCTGGGACGCCGCGATACCGCGCGCCAGGGTGTCGGCGTTGGCCTCGACGGCGCCGCGGCGTTCCGTCCAGGCCTCGTTCACGGCTTCAAGGACCTGCCGGAAGGACGGCCGGCCCGGCATGGGCCGGGGCGGGTAGTACGTGCCGGCATGGAAGGCCCGGCCATCGGGCAGGAGGAAGACGGACATCGGCCAGCCGCCCTCGCCGCTGATCGCCTGCGTCGCTGTCATGTAGACGGCATCGACGTCAGGGCGCTCTTCGCGGTCCACTTTGATGGAGACAAAGTGGGCGTTCAGGTAGTCGGCGGTGTCCCGGTCCTCAAAGGATTCATGGGCCATGACGTGGCACCAGTGGCAGGCCGCGTAGCCGATTGAGAGGAACACCGGCACGTCCCGGGCGGCAGCTGCGGCGAAGGCCGCGTCACCGAACGGCTGCCAGTGCACGGGGTTGCCGGCGTGCTGGCGCAGGTACGCAGAGGGTTCCGCCGCCAGGGCATTCGAGGCCCCGGACGGCGGGTTGGGGAATCCGCGGTCAGCGGGTTCCGGGTCCCGCATCGCCGTTGACTTCCGGCCGGTTAACCGCGCCGTCGGACCGGGAAACCCCGCCGTCGGCGGGGAAGGCGGTGCCGTCGGCAGGGAATCCGGCGTCCCCGGCGGCCTCACGTTCGGCCTCCACCTGGGCACGGTAGCGGACCCGGCGGATGCGCCGCACCATGTCCACGATCAGCAGCGCGGTCAACACCACGATGAAGGCTGTCAGCAGGAAGCCCAGCAGACCCGGGGTGACCTGGTCCTCGGACAGGCCCGGGCGCAGCGACGGCGTAGGGGTCGGCGCCGGGGCTGTTGCGAGGGCGATGAGCAAGGAATGCACGGTGGGGAACCTTCTGTGGAACTGGGTGTCTTTACTGCGGTGACTCTTCTACAGTGCTTTGTCTACAGCATCTTTTCTACACTGGATAGAAGAGCCCTTTCGTCTCTATCTTAGCCCGGCGARGAGGTCCGTTTCGGGCAGATCTACGGGGATCCGGGATTCGATCAGGGAGTAGTCCTCCCACGGCCAGACCTTGCGCTGCATGGCCGAGGAGACCGCGAAGAAGAATCCTTCCGGGTCCACCTGGGTCCGGTGTGAGCGGAGTGCGTCGTCGCGGGCTTCGAAGAAATCGCCGCACTCGACCTGGGTTGTGGTGGCGTGTGTCGGCGGCGGCGGGGTATGCCCCTCGGCGTCCGCTTCCAGCCACGCAGCGAGCCGCTCGGCATACGGGGACTGCAGGCCGGCCTCCTCCAGCGCGGAGTGGAGGGCACGGAAACGGTCCGGGCTGAAGGCGCGGTCGTAGTAGAGCTTGCTGGGCTCCCAGGGCTCCCCGGCGTCCGGATACCGGGCAGGATCGCCGGCCGCCGCGAAGGCCTCGACGGCCACCCGGTGCGCCATGATGTGGTCCGGGTGCGGGTAGCCGCCGTTCTCGTCATAGCTGAGGATCACGTGGGGCTTGAAGTCCCGGACCAGCCGGACCAGCGGCGCGGCCGCCCGCTCCAGCGGCTGCAGGGCGAAGCACCCGGGCGGCAGGGCCGGCAGGGGGTCGCCCTCCGGCAGCCCGGAATCGACGAAGYCGAGCCAGCGCTGCCGGATGCCGAGGACGTTCGCGGCGGCGTCCATCTCCAGCCGGCGTGCCCCGGCCATGTCGCGTTTGGGGTGCGGTTGCCCCTCCATCGCGGGGTTCTGGATGTCGCCGCGGGAGCCGTCGGTGCACGTGGCCACCAGGACTTCCACGCCTGCGGCGGCATACATCGCCATCGTGGCGGCACCCTTGCTGGATTCGTCGTCGGGATGAGCATGGACCGCCAGCAGACGAAGCGGTGCTGACGGGCGGGGGGATGCTGTCATCGTGGGACGGCTCCTCTTTCTGCTGTGCTGCCCTGTTGGGTGCGTCTGTTGGTGTGCGGCTTGGTCTGTGCGGCCAGCCGGAAATATCCCGGTCCGATCCACACTAAACTGGACTGGTGACTTCCGAGGACCAGCCTGCCGCGCCGGCACCTAACAGCCTATCCAATCGTTACKGCGGCCAAAAGCGCGCGCTGTCCCGCAAGGTCAAACGCAACATCCTGATCGCCGCCCTCGCCGTGGGCATTGCCTTTCTGGCCTGGGTCTCGACGTCGGCGGCCATCGGCGGCGTCAGCTACAAGGATGTCGGCTACAGCACCCCCGACGCCACGGTCACGGAAATCGACTTCCAGGTCACGAAGGACCCGGCAGCGGAGGCGAAATGCGCTGTGAAGGCCATGGACTCGAAGTTCGCGATTGTCGGCTGGAAGGTTGTGGACATCGGGCCGAACGCGGCCGATGCCGGCACGGACGGCGGACGCACCACAGCCCACCGCGCCCAGCTGCGCACGGAATCCCAGGCGGTCTCCGCCGTCGTGGACAGCTGCTGGATTACCGACGCCGGACAATAACGGGACCACAGGCCGCGGCAAGTGCCGGGCGGGCACACAGTGAAGCCGTCCGAGGCCGCCTGGGACACCGCCTGTAACACCGTGTGATCCACGCCGCAGTCCTCTTTGGTTTATCCACAGGATTGACTACAATGGATCAATACCTTTCCCCCGCTGAGCTGGTTACTGCGTCATAAAAGTGGCCACCGTGGCGGGGTCTTTGCTTGTATGACCACCCAAAGGAGAAGTCCGTGTCTACCACCAACAGCGCAACTGCGGCTTGGCTTACCCAGGAAGCTTTTGACCGCCTGAAGGCAGAGCTGGACAACCTTTCCGGCCCCGGCCGGGCAGAAATCGTCCAGAAGATCGAAGCGGCGCGCCAGGAGGGCGACCTCAAGGAGAACGGTGGCTACCACGCTGCCAAGGAGGAGCAGGGCAAGATCGAGGCCCGCATCCGCCAGCTCACGGCGCTCCTCCGGGACGCCCACGTCGGGGAGTCCCCGGCCGACGACGGCATCGTGGAGCCCGGCATGATCGTCGTGGCCAGGATTGCCGGCGACGAGGAGAGCTTCCTGCTCGGCTCCCGCGAAATTGCCGGCGACTCGGACCTGGATGTCTTCAGCGAGAAGTCCCCCCTCGGCGCGGCCATCGTCGGCCACAAGGAGGGCGACAAGCTCAGCTACACCGCCCCGAACGGCAAGGACATCACGGTGGAGATCATCTCCGCCAAGCCGTACGCCGGCTGACACCAGCGACATAACAGCGACGCCGGTCTCCCCTCGCGGGGAGGCCGGCGTCGTGTTTTCCGCCCGTTGGCGGGGGCTGCTGGGGCCGGCCGGTTTGGCCGGAGTCCCCGGAGGTGTCCTCTACCCGGGTAGTCAGCGTCCCGCGGGCAGCGCCCCGGGACGCCTGGTGCTCAGCAGCAGCGCGGCTGTGATGCCGCCGATAGCCCCACCCAGGTGGGCCTGCCACGAGACGAAACTGGCCACGGTGGGCAGGATTCCGAACAGGATGCCGCCGTAGGCCATGAACAACACCACGGACAGGGCGATCTGCCACCAGTTCCGGTTGATGAAGCCGCGGACCAGGAGGAACGCGAAGAGCCCGAACACCAGCCCGGAGGCGCCCACGGTGACGCTGGCGCCGCCGATGAGCCACACCACGAGCCCGGATGCCAGCCAGCTGGCGGCCAGTGCGGTGATGAACACCCGGTGCCCGGAGAGGAACACGAGGAAGCCGAAGATGATCAACGGAAGCGTGTTGGACATCAGGTGGGCCAGGCTGGAGTGCAGCAGCGGAAAGGTCAGGATGTCCAGGATCCCGTCCAGGCTGCGCGGCCGCAGCCCGAAAGTGCGGTTCAGGGAGTGGAACAGTGCGGTGTTGAGGATCTCGATCAGGTAGAGCAGCACCACGAAGGAGCCGACCACCAGCAGTCCCCGGCGGGCCCGCACCGCGGTGGTCTCCCCCTCCTGCGGCTCCCCGCCCCCAAACGAGTCCATCACCATGGCCCCTAGTGCACCACGATCGGCTGGAAACCCTCGGCGCGCAGCGCCGCCAGGACCTGGCTGCAGTGCTCGTGGCCCTTGGTTTCCAGGTTGACGGTGATGGAGACGTCGCCCATGCTGATGGAGCCGCCCACCCGGGTGTGGTCCAGGCCCGTGACGTTGGCGTCGTTCTCGGCGATGATGCGGGCGATCGTGGCCAGCGAGCCCGGACGGTCGTCCAGCATCATCCGCACGGTCATGTACCGGCCGGCGGCGGAGAGGCCGCGCTGGATGACCTTGAGCATCAGCATGGGGTCGATGTTGCCGCCGGAGAGGACCACCGCAACGGTTCCGGGATTTTCGATCTTGCCTTCCATGAGCGCCGCGACGCCGACGGCACCGGCAGGTTCCACCACCATCTTGGCGCGCTCCAGCAGGAAGATCAGCGCCCGGGCCAGGGCGTCCTCGCTGACGGTGACGACGTCGTCGACGAGCTCGCGGATGATGCTGAACGGCAGCTGGCCCGGCCGGCCGACGGCGATGCCGTCGGCCATGGTGGAGACCTTTTTGAGCGGGACGAGGGCGTCGGCTGCGAGCGAGGGTGGATAGGCGGCGGCGTTTTCAGCCTGGACGCCGATGATGCGGATCTCGCGGCCGAGTTCTTTGGCGCGCGCCTTCACCGCGACGGCAACGCCCGCGAGGAGTCCGCCGCCGCCGACACCCATCAGGATGGTGTCGACGTCGGGGACCTGTTCAAGGATCTCCAGCCCGACCGTCCCCTGGCCGGCGACGACGTCGACGTCATCGAAGGGGTGGACAAAGACGGCACCGCTTTCATCGGCATAGCGCTTGGCTTCCGCCAGCGCCTCGTCCACGTTGTGGCCGTGCAGCACCACCTCGGCGCCGTGGCTGCGGGTGGCGGCGAGCTTGGGCAATGCGACGCCGAGCGGCATGTAGATCCGGGCCTTGATGCCCAGGCTCTTGGCTGCGACAGCCACGCCCTGGGCGTGGTTTCCGGCAGAGGCCGCCACGACGCCGCGCTTCTTTTCGGCGTCGGAGAGCTTGGCCATCCGCACGTAGGCGCCGCGGACCTTGAAGGAGCCGGCGCGCTGCAGGTTTTCGCACTTGAGGAAGACCTCACCGCCGACCGTGCTGCCGAGGGCCCGCGATGATTCCACGGGCGTCCGCGTAATAATCCCGTCGAGCAGCTTCTGCGCCTCCAGGACATCGTCCAGCGTGACGGGCAGGCTCTCAAGGGTATTCACGAACTGTTCTCCTTC
>NZ_JBFTZL010000061.1:0-27430 GCF_056406825.1 Arthrobacter sp. P1_A5
CCGGAAACGGAGGCCCCGGAAACGGAGGCCTGCAACCTGCGGCTGCGCGGAATGCGCGGCTGCCACGGCCTGGGGTGAGACGTCGACGCCGAGGACCGAGGCGAAGATGTCGGTAAGCCGCCGTGTGATGGTGCCGTTCCCGCAGCCGAGATCGATCACCGGAAGGCTGGTGTCCATCGCGCCGGCCATCACTCGCAGGTGGTGCCGGATCTCTTCGTTCCCGGCGCCCGGGGCGGCGTCCCAGATGACCGGTTCCCGGAGGGATCCCTGGGACACGCCGCGCCAGAAGGCATCCCAGCGCCGGTCCGGGCGGCTGGGACGGTGCAGGGAGAGCACGGCAACCCTGGCCGCGAGCCGGACACTATCTGCCACCCAGTGCACGCGTTTTCCTGTTTTGCGTTTTCCTGTTTTGCGTCTGCCCGCCGGCACGGTTCCTCTCACGCGACCGCGCCGTCTCTGTGCGCGAGCAGGTCCGTCATGTCCGCCACCGGGAGCGGGCGGCTGAAGAAATACCCCTGGCCGAACTCGCAGTTCAGCTGCCGCAGCCTGTTGGCTTGCTCCCTGTCCTCGATGCCTTCGGCGACGGCGCCCAACCCGGCCGAATGGATCAGCTGCAGGATGGCGGCGACGAAGGTTTCCTGCTGCCGGTCCGTGGTCAGCCCGTCGAGCAGGGACTTATCGATCTTCGCCTGCGCGGCGGGGAGCGTGCGCAGGTAGCTGATGGAGGAATAGCCGGTGCCGAAGTCGTCGATCTCGATCCGGACGCCGAGGTCATTGAGCGACTGCATGGTGGCGGCCACTTCGGGGCCGCCGCGCATGATCGCGGTTTCGGTGATTTCGATCGAGATATGGCGGGGCTCGACGCCGTTCTGGCTCAGCAGGCCTTCGACGTAGGGTGCCAGATCGACGTGGTGCAGGTCCGCGGGGGAGAGGTTGATGTGCGTGCTGAAGTCCGCGGGAAGCCCCGGATCGGACTTCCAGCGGCCGGTTTGTGCGATGGCGTTCCGGAGCACCCAGTGGCCGATTTCCACGGTGAGCCCGGCCTCGTCGGCGGCGTCGAGGAAGGTATCCGGCCCCAGCAGGCCCAAGGCGGGATGGCGCCAGCGGATCAGGGCCTCGGCGCCGGCGATCGCTCCGGTGCGCAGGTCCATGATGGGCTGGTACTCCAGCTCGAGCTGGTCCGTCGCCAGTGCCGTCCGCAGCTCCGCCACCTGGTGGACCCGCTGCTTGGCGGCCTCGTGCATGGCCGCGGAAAACACCAGGAGGGTGTCCCTGCCGCGTTTCTTGGCCTCGTGCATGGCGATGTCGGCATCGCGGATGAGTTCCTCGCTTCGCAGGCCCGGTTCGCCGAGCCGGACACCGGTGCCGGCCGTGAGGGCGACCGCCACACCGCCGGCAATGATTCTGTCCTTCAGTGATTCGCCGAGCCGGGCCGCGGTCTGGAGCACGGACTCCGTGTCCTGGTCCGCGACGAGCACCGCGAATTCATCGCCGCTGAGGCGTGCGATCAAGTGGCCCGGTCCGGCCGCGGCGCTAAGCCGCAGGGCCGTCTCGCGCAGTACGGCGTCCCCGGCGGCGTGGCCGAGGCTGTCGTTGATGAGCCGGAAGGAATCAAGGTCCATCAGGATCAGGGCCGGCTGGCGTCCCGTGCCGGCCCCGGCAACGGCTTCGGCCACTTTTTCCTGCAGCAGCGAGCGGCTGGCCAGGCCGGTCAGCTCATCGGTGTTGATGACGCGCCGGAGTTCGGCTTTGGCCGCCTCCAGGAGCGCGGTCCGCTCGGCGACCCGGACTTCCAGGTCCTCGTACATGCTCTGGAGCTCTTCGGCCAGCAGGTTGATGCCGGTGGTGACTGCGTCTATCCCGTCCCGGGCCGGTGAGACCGGCAGCCGGTTCGACAGATCGCCCGAGGACAGAACCACGATGCCGTCCACGAGTTCCTCGAGGCGGCGGTCATCATCACGCCCCGTCATGGCCCTGTGAGGTCAGCCAGCGGACCGCCTCTTCACCGTTGGTGAAAAAGCGTGTCGGAACCGGCGCGGAATTGACGCCGAGGAAGAAGTTGGCGAGGACCCGGTCCACGGCGGAGTAGCCGAGGAGTGCGATTGCCGAGGCGTCGCAGTGCTTGGCGAACACGRCCCGGGCGGCCCGGCTGACGGAGTCCGTGGTGGCCATGTCGATCAGCAGCGGCGTGGGCCGCCCGCCGCACAACTCATTGACGCGATCCATGGCCAGCTGGGCGTTGGGGGCATCAATCACCACGCCGCGGGCCCACTGAAGGCGCAAGATGCCGTTGCTGTCGAAGTCCAGGGACGAGATGTCGCGCCCGCCCTGAGTTTCACGATCCTCGTGTGGCACCAGCAATCCTCAATTTCGCCCCGACATGTCCCCTTCATGATGACACTAACGCACAGTGGCAGGGGTGCGCAGGCCGCCAACCCGCCGGGGCGGTAGAGCTAGGCGGCGGCGCGGGCCCGTTTCCGGGTCACGGAGTTCTTCCGGGCCGTGTGCAGCATGTCCACGGTCAGTACCAGCAGCGCCAGCCAGACGACGCCGAAGCCGGCCCACCGGTCCGGTGTCATTGTTTCCTTGAACACGACGAGCGCCACGATGAACTGCAGGACGGGCGCGAAGTACTGCAGCAGGCCGATCGTGGTCATCGGCAAGCGGCGGGCGGACGCACCGAAGAACAGCAGGGGCACCGCGGTGATGACGCCTGACGCCACCAGCAGCCAGAAATGTCCCGCACCGTTTGCGGCCAGAGTTGCCGACCCGCTGACCGCGAGGAAGATCATGGTGGCCGCAGCTACGGGCGCCAGGACGATCGTCTCCACGGTGAGGCTTGTGATCGCCTCCGCCCGCGGGCCCACGCGCTTCTTGACGAATCCGTACAGGCCAAAGCTCAGCGCGAGTGTCAGTGCTATCCAGGGGAGCTTGCCGTAGGAGACCGTCAGCACGCCGACGGCCACGAAGCCGATGCCGACCGCGGCCCACTGCAGCGGCCGCAGCTTCTCCTTCAGGACGAAGACCCCCAGCAATACGGAGACCAGCGGGTTGATGAAGTAGCCCAGGGAGGCCTCGACGGCCTGGCCGGTGGTCACGCCGTAGGTGTACGTCAACCAGTTCACCGCGATCAGGGCAGCGGCGATGGACAGCGGCCAAACCACAGTGCGGTCCCGGAAAGCAGCAGCCAGCACCCGCCAGGACCGTGTGACGGTGATGAGCAGGACGCAGAACAGGAGGGACCAGACCACCCGGTTGGCGACGATTTCAACCGCGCCGGCCGGATGCAGGACGTAGAAGTACAGGGGCAGCAGCCCCCAGAGCCCGTAGGCGCCGATACCGAAAAGGATTCCCGCCGTCGTGTCCTTGTCCACCGGTGCCGGTCCGCCCGGCCGGGCCGGCACCGGCCCTGCTCCAGCGGCCGGGCTGGCCGGCGCTGTCAAGGGGGCGGGGGACAAGGATCCTTCGGGCTTAGGCACAAAACCAATAACACCACCTGCGCGACGCCTATTCCTGCCAATCGGAGCGCGAGCAGGCCGGTCACATTTAGAATAGGGGCCTGTGCGCTGTATCTACTGGCGCTGTCCCTAAGACTCAGAAGGGCTCCCGGTGTCCAACTCGGCCGAATCCACATCCTCTCGTCCCCTCCGTGTCGCGATTGTTGGCGCGGGCCCGGCCGGTGTCTACGCCGCGGACATCCTGACGAAATCCAATGAGGTCAAGGACGGCGACTTCCAGGTCAGCATCGACCTCTTCGAAGCCTATCCGGCGCCCTACGGCCTCATCCGCTACGGGGTGGCTCCCGACCATCCGCGGATCAAGGGGATTGTCAATGCGCTCCACAAGGTCCTGGACCGCGGAGACATCCGGTTCCTCGGCAACGTCACCTATGGCCGGGACCTGACGCTGCATGACTTCCGCGCGTTCTACGACGCCGTCATCTTCTCCACCGGCGCCATCAAGGACGCGGACCTGGATATTCCCGGGATCGGCCTGGAGGGATCCTTCGGCGGGGCCGACTTCGTCTCCTGGTACGACGGCCACCCGGACGTGCCGCGGGACTGGCCGCTGGAGGCCAAGGAGATTGCGGTGATCGGCAACGGCAACGTGGCCCTCGACGTGGCCCGCATGCTGGTCAAGCACGCCGATGAACTCCTGGTCACCGAAATCCCGGACAACGTCTACCGGGCGCTCAAGGATTCGCCGGTCACCGACGTCCACGTGTTTGGCCGCCGCGGCCCGGCCCAGGTGAAGTTCACGCCGCTGGAGCTGCGCGAACTCAGCCACGCCAAGGACGTGGACATCGTCCTGTATCCCGAGGACTTCGAATTCGACGAGGCCTCGGACGAGGCCGTTCGCAGCAACAACCAGATCCGGACCATGGTCAACACCCTCACGAACTGGCTCGTCGAGGAGCACGCCGAGGCCGAGGAACCGTCCTCGCGCCGGCTGCACCTGCACTTCCTGCACAGCCCCGTCGAAATCTATGGAACAACAGACGACGCCGCGAACCCCGGCAAGGTCGCCGGCATCAAGTTCGAACGCATGCAGCTGGACGGCACCGGGAACGTCAAGGGCACCGGTGAGTTCCTCGACTACCCGGTCCAGGCCGTCTACCGCGCGATCGGCTACCACGGTTCGCCGCTGGATGAGCTGGAATACGATGCCCGCCGCGGCGTCGTCCCGAACGAAGGCGGCCGCGTGCTCGACGCCGAGGGCAACCCCGTGCCCGGAATCTACGCCACGGGCTGGATCAAGCGCGGCCCCGTCGGGCTGATCGGCCACACCAAGGGCGACGCGCTGGAGACCATCGGCTTTCTGCTGGAGGACCGGCTGACGCTGCCGCCGGCGCAGAACCCGGACCCGCAGGCCATCATCGACCTGCTCAAGGAGCGCGGCATCGAGTACACCACGTGGGAAGGGTGGATCAAGCTCGATGCCCACGAGCTTGCCCTCGGCGCCGAGTGGTCCGCGGCGGAGTCCGCCAACGGCATCGAACGGGAGCGCATCAAGGTGGTGCCGCGCGAGGACATGATCGAGATTTCCCGCGGGTAGCAGGGGCGGTTCCCGGCGTCTCTGGCGGGTGGCCTGCAGGCCCATTAGACTGGGCCGGACGTGGCTGCCTCCGGCACGCCATCGAGCCCGTCCAGTGGGAGTTCAATGAAGAACCTGGTCCATCCGGCAGCATTGTTACCGCCAACAGGCGGGGTCACCGCAAAGCTGCGCCAGCAATATGCCAGTGCGGGCCATGAGCAGCTGGACTCCCGTGGACTGGCGTTCTCCGAGGGCCTACAGTTGCCCGGTATCAGCACCCTGATTCAGGAATCGTGGCAGCGTTCCGTCCAGCTGCACGCCAACCCGGACAACCCCGAAGCCCCGCTCGCCATGGACCGCGAAGAACTCGAAGCATACCGGCGGCAGCACCCCTTGGCCGCCATCATGCCCGTGATCCACAAGCTGCTGGTCCTGCCCAGCCACGACAGCGGCATGCTGGTGGCCGTGGGGGACGAGGTGGGCCGGCTGCTCTGGGTCGAAGGCGACGCCGCCATGCGGCGCCGGGCCGAAGGGATGATGTTCGTCCCGGGAGCCGACTGGTCCGAGGCAACCGTTGGCACGAGCGCCCCGGGTACGGCGCTGGCCCTCGGCCGCGGCATCCAGATCTCCGGCGCCGAACACTACAAGCGCTCCGTCCACCCGTGGAGCTGCACGGCCGTGCCGTTCCACGATCCTGATTCCGGCGCCCTGCTGGGAGTCGTGGACATCACCGGCACGGAATCGGCCGTCGCCGCGCATACGTTGTCGCTCGTCGAAGCGACAGTGGCCGCCGCCCAGGCGCATCTGCGGGTGGAACGGCTGCAGCTGGCCGCAGCCGGGCAGTCCCCGGCGTCCCGGCGGCGGAGCCCGGCGCCGAAAACGTCCGGGGACCCGGGCGCCAACAGCCTCTACCGCAACAGCCTCCAGCTGCTCGGCCGGGACCAGGCGCTGCTCAGCATCGACGGCCGCACCGTGGCCCTGTCCGCCCGGCACAGCGAAATCCTGGCCCTGCTCAGCACCCACCCTGAAGGGCTGAACGCGGAGGAGCTCTGCACCCTGCTCTACCCCGGGGATGCCTCCACCATGACGCTGCGGGCCGAGATAGTGCGCCTGCGCAAGGTCCTGCATCAGCTCAACCCGGACGCGGTCCCGGAATCCCGGCCCTACCGGCTGCCAATGGACCTGTTGCCGGACTCCGGCCAGGTCCTCAACTGCCTGCAGCGCGGTGCCCACCGGATAGCGCTGGAAATTTACCGCGGCGCCGTGCTGCCCCGCTCCGAGGCGCCCGGCATCGCCGAGCTGCGGAGCCGGGTCTCTTCCCTGCTGCGCGAGGCCGTGCTGACGGACGGCAGCGCGGAATCGCTCCTGAAGTACGCCGAGCTGCCCGAGGCAAGGGACGACGTCGAGGTCCGGTCCGCCGCACTGAAGCTGCTGCCGCCCCGCTCGCCCAAGCGCGCCGCCGTCGTCGCAGATCTCGAACGGCTGGACCGGGAACTGAGCGCCTGACCGGCCTTTCCCGGGAAAGTGACCCGGATCACTTGCTTGCAACCTGACTGCAACCTTCCGGCTTCTACGCTGTAGGCAACGGTGAGCGCCAGAAACTGGCCGCCACAAATTTTGCACAGCAAAGGAGCTAGCAATGACTGTCTACGCCCAGCCCGGTACCGAGGGCTCGAAGGTCACCTTCAAGGACCGCTACGAGAACTGGATCGGCGGCGAATGGGTTGCCCCGGTCAAGGGCCAGTACTTCGAGAACATCACCCCCGTCACCGGCAAGGTCTTCTGCGAGGTGGCCCGCGGCACCGCCGAGGACATCGAGCTGGCGCTGGACGCGGCCCACAAGATCGCCCCGTCCTGGGGCAAGACCTCCGTGGCCGAGCGTGCCTCGATCCTGAACAAGATCGCCGACCGGATCGATGAGAACCTGGAGATGCTCGCCGTCGCCGAATCCTGGGACAACGGCAAGCCGATCCGCGAAACCCTCAACGCGGACATCCCGCTCGCTGCGGACCACTTCCGCTACTTCGCCTCCGCCGTGCGCGCGCAGGAGGGACGACTGTCCCAGCTCGACGACGACACCACGGCCTACCACTACCATGAGCCGCTCGGCGTCGTCGGCCAGATCATCCCGTGGAACTTCCCGMTCCTGATGSCCGTCTGGAAGCTCGCCCCGGCCCTCGCCGCCGGCAACGCCGTCGTCCTGAAGCCGGCCGAGCAGACACCGTCCTCGATCCTGGTGCTGATGGAACTGATCGGCGACCTGCTACCGGCCGGTGTCCTCAATGTGGTCAACGGCTTCGGCGTCGAGGCCGGCAAGCCGCTGGCCTCCAGCCCCCGTATCCGCAAGATCGCCTTCACCGGCGAAACCTCCACCGGACGGCTGATCAGCCAGTACGCCAGCCAGAACCTGATCCCGGTCACGCTGGAGCTCGGCGGCAAGAGCCCGAACATCTTCTTCAACGACGTCGCGGACACCAATGACGCGTTCTACGACAAAGCCCAGGAGGGCTTCACGCTCTTTGCCTTCAACCAGGGTGAAGTCTGCACCTGCCCATCCCGTGCCCTGGTCCAGGAAGACATCTACGATTCCTTCATGGCCGACGCCGTGGCCCGGGTGGAGAAAATCATCCAGGGCAACCCGCTGGACACCGAAACCCAGCTCGGCGCCCAGGCCTCCAACGACCAGCTGGAAAAGATCCTGTCCTACATCGACATCGGAAAGCAGGAGGGCGCCAAGGTGCTCACCGGCGGCGGCCGGGCCGAAATGCCCGGAGATCTGGCCGGCGGCTACTACGTCCAGCCGACCATCTTCGAAGGCCACAACAAGATGCGGATCTTCCAGGAGGAAATCTTCGGCCCGGTGGTGTCCGTAACCCGCTTCAGCGACTACAACGACGCCATGGGCATCGCCAACGACACCCTCTACGGCCTCGGCGCCGGCGTCTGGTCCCGCAACGGCAACGTCGCCTACCGCGCCGGCCGCGAGATCCAGGCCGGCCGTGTGTGGGTCAACAACTACCACGCCTACCCCGCCGGTGCCGCGTTCGGCGGGTACAAGTCCTCCGGCATCGGCCGCGAGAACCACTCCATGATGCTGGACCACTACCAGCAGACCAAGAACCTCCTGGTCAGCTACAACGAAAACAAGCTCGGCTTCTTCTAAGAGGAATTCTCCCGGGAGGAATTCTCCCGGGTGGCGCTCATGCCGGAGTCCGTGGACCTGCTCCGCAAGCTCTGGACGCAGCACGGGCCTTTGATGTTCCACCAGTCGGGCGGCTGCTGCGACGGATCCTCACCCATGTGCTATCCGGCGGGGGAGTTCCTGACCGGCGACTCCGACGTCCTGTTGGGCCTGTTCGACATCTCCGACGGATTGCAGCCCCAGCCGCTGGAATTCTGGATGTCGCGTGAACAGTTCAACTACTGGAGCCACACGCACCTGACCGTCGACGTCGTCCCCGGCCGGGGGAGCGGCTTCTCGGTGGAAGCGCCGGAAGGCAAACGGTTCCTCATCCGCTCGACGCTGATGGAAAACTGGCCCGTCTGACCCGCCCCCCGGCCCGGCCGGAGCCGCCCGCGGAGCAGCTTCCGCGGCGGCTCCGGCCGGGCCTTTGTCTCACTATGCGGGACAAATCGGGCCGTCCAGTGGATGGACTCTAAGATGGATAGGTCTGTTTCCACCCCAGTTATCGAGATTGCGGACTTTCCTAATGAACCTTTTCCGGACCAAATCCATCGAGCAGTCCATGTCCGACGCCGATGAACCCGGACGCAAGCTGAAGCGCACGCTAAGCACGTGGGACCTCATGATCATGGGGGTCGCGGTTGCCGTGGGCGCCGGGATCTTCTCGGTCGGCGCCAAGGCCGCCGCGAACTTTGCCGGCCCCGCCGTCACCATCTCCTTCGCGATCGCCGCCGTCACCTGCGCGCTCGCCATCATGTGCTACGCCGAGTTCGCCACGGCCATCCCGGTGGCAGGCTCGGCCTACGTCTTCACCTACGCGACCATGGGTGAGATCCTGGCGTGGATCATCGGCTGGAACCTGATCCTCGAACTCTTCACGGCCGGCGCCGTGATCGCGAAGTACTGGGGCATCTACCTCAGCAAAGTCTTTGCGCTCATGGGCGTAGACATTCCGCCGTCGATCTCCCTGGGCGGCGTCGACCTCTACTGGGGCGCCTTCCTGATCGTTGCCATCTTCACCGTGCTGCTGGTCCTCGGGACCAAGCTCTCCGCCCGCGTCGGCAACATCTTCACGCTCATCAAGATCGCGGTGGTCCTCTTCGTGATCGTCGTCGGCTTCACGTACGTGAAGTTCGAGAACTACGCCCCGTTCGTCCCGGCCTCCGAGCCGACCGGAGGCACCGGAACCGCGGATGTCCTCAAGCAGTCGTTCTTCGGCTTCCTGACTGGCGCCGCCCCGGCCCAGTACGGAACCCTCGGGATCTTCGCCGGCGCCGCCCTGGTCTTCTTCGCCTTCATCGGCTTCGACGTCGTCGCCACCTCGGCCGAAGAGGTCAAGAACCCGCAGAAGACGCTGCCCCGCGGCATCTTCGGCGGCCTGGCAATCGTTACCGTGCTGTACATCCTGGTGTCGCTGGCGTTGACCGGCATGGTGTCCTACACCCAGCTGGCCGAGGCCAAGAACCCGACGCTCACCACCGCCTTCGAAGCGGTCGGCAATACCGACGCCGCCAAGGTCATTGCCTTTGGCTCCCTCGTGGGCCTGACCACCGTGATCATGGTGCTGCTCATGGGCCTCTCGCGCGTGGTGCTCGCGATGAGCCGCGACGGCCTGCTTCCGCGCTCCCTGTCCAAGACCAGCTCGGTGCGGGGGACGCCGGCCCGCCTGCAGATCATCTGCGGCGCCGGAGTGGCGCTCGTCGCCGGCCTGACCAACGTGGACCTGCTCGAGGAAATGATCAACATCGGGACCCTGTCCGCCTTCGTGATGGTGAGCCTTGGCATCCTGGTGCTGCGCAAGAAGCGCCCGGACCTGAAGCCGGCCTTCCGTGTCCCGTTCGGCAAGGTGCTCCCGGTCGTCTCTGCGGTCCTGTGCCTGTACCTCATGACGAACCTGGCCGTGGAAACCTGGATCTTCTTCGCCATCTGGCTCGTGATCGGTATTGCGATCTACTTCGCCTACGGCCAGCGCCACTCCCGGCTGAATGAAAAGTTCGCGGAGGCCCGCGCCTCGGTGAACGGCACGGCCAGCGCGGCCGGAGCGCCCGCGGAGGACAACGAGGACGCGCTCACCCGCTCCTGAGACGGGAGCGATCGGCCCCGCCGCATCGAGGTCGCCGGAGCCGTGCGAATTCGCTGGAAATTTCCGGCGTAACCGCACGGCTCCGGCGACTTCGGCGTTGGTGCGCCGCTCCGTAATGGCGGCGCTCCCTAAGATGGACACATGGCCCGCCCAGCAAGACCGGAACGCAAATCAGAGTTGCTGTCGGCAATTCTCGACTACCTCATGGACAAGACCCTGGCGGAGCTGACGTTTCGCGGCCTGRCCGACGGGCTGGGTGTCAGCAGCTACGTCCTGGTCTACCACTTCGGGCACCGCGAACAGCTGATCAACGAGATCATCCGCGGCATCGAATCCCGGCTGGACAGCATCCGCGCCACCGACGTCAGGGACATCGACCGGGACGCGTGGCGGGCCTTCCTGCTTGAGTCCTGGCAGTGGACCATGGCGCAGCGCAACCGGCACCTGGCCCGGCTTGAATTTGAGGCCACGGCGCAGGACATTGTGGCGGCGGTGCCGCGCGGCACAGCGCAGGAGCACTTCCGGATGCTGCACGAGAAGGCCCGGGACTGGCTGGTCATCCAGGGCATCCAGCCGGAATTCGCCGACACCGACGCCCGGCTGTTCACGGCCGCGTTCTACGGGCTRCAGTTCGATTTCGTCGTCAACAACCAGCCAGAGGAAGCCACCAAGGCCTTTGAGCTGATGATGCTGGTCTTCTTCAACAACCTCGACAGGCGCCTCGCCACCGACGGCCAGCACATCTGAGCAGAACGTCAGGGAGCAGCGTAGCGGCCCTCCCACTCCACGAGGGGGCGCAGTTGCTCCCAGCGCTGTGCCACTTCCTCCACCGCCCCGGGACCGGCAAGCCAGCCGGGCTGGCCCACGTTGACGCCGGCCGTGAGGGATTTGTGCTTGAGCAGCTCCGCCCGGGGATGGTCCTTGTCGAAGCCCCGCGGCACCGTTTTTAGCCGTTCGCCCTCCAGCGCGAACCCTGCCGCCTCGACCTTCCGCACGATCGCCTGGAGGGCGTCGCCGCTGGCGGGATCGTCCACGGCACCGCGAAAGCGTGCCAGCTGGGCCGGAGTGTGGGTGTGGCAGCCGCCGCCGATCAGGAGGCCGTCGGCGCTGAGCTGGATATAGAAGCCCACGCCTTCGTCCACCGCCGCGAAGGCCCCCTGCGCGGTCTTATAGGGTGACTTGTCCGGCGAGAACCGGACATCCCGGTTGGGGCGAAAGAGCTTGGCCCGTCCGAAGCGTGGCTCCAGCTCGGCCAGCAGCTGGGTCAGAGGCCCCTTCACCACGGCCTCGTAGACCGGCTTGTGCTCGAGCCACCAGTCCCGGTTGTTGTTCTGTTCAAGATCGGCGTAGAACCGGAAGGCGTCACGTGGAATGCCTGCGAATGGAGTGCCAGCGAAAGCGGTCATGCCCAAATCCTACGGAGCCGCGGCACGCGGTGGCGAGGGCCACGCGCACCCATGTGGATAACCGCAAAACGCCCCGCCACGGGAGTCCGTGGCGGGGCGTTCTGTTGGCTCCAGCTGTCACCGAATGCCGGTCACCGGCCGCCCAGGCGGCCGTCAAGGCCGGCAATCAGGCAACCTTCGACGCAACTATCAGACCTTGTTGGCGGCCTCGGCGTCGGACTCAACCTGGCCGGCACCGAGGTTGGCGCGCAGCTTGGCGCCGAATTCAGCGTCGACGTTGGTCCAGTACGCGATGGCGCGTTCCTTGATGCTGGCGTTCTTGACGCCGCTGACGGCGCCGGTGACGGTCTCCAGCAGGCGGGCCTTCTCGCCGTCGTTGTACACCTCGCGGTACAGCGTGCCGGCCTGGCCGAAGTCGCCGTCCTCGGCATGCAGGGAGTGCGCGGAGAGCGTGAGCTCGCCGTCGTTCTCCCAGCCGCCGCCCGCAACGCCGGGCTCAACGGCAGCCGGGCCGCCCACAGAGTTCGGTGCGTACACCGGAACGGACGGGGCGTTGAAGTGGTAACGCCCGGCGCCGTCCTGGCTGTAGTTGTTGACCTGGCTCTTGGGCAGGTTCACCGGGAGCTGCGCGTGGTTGGTGCCGACGCGGTAGCGGTGCGCGTCCGCGTAGGAGAAGATGCGGGCCTGCAGCATCTTGTCCGGGGAGGCGGCGATGCCCGGCACGAAGTTCGACGGCGCGAAGGTGGCCTGCTCGATCTGCGCGAAGTAGTTCTCCGGGTTCTTGTTCAGCTCCATGGTGCCGACCTTGACCAGCGGGTAGTCCGCGTGCGGCCACACCTTGGTGAGGTCGAAGGGGTTGAAGCGGTACGTCTTGGCGTCCTCGTACGGCATGACCTGGACGTGGAGGTCCCAGGAGGGGAAGTTGCCGGCGGCAATGTTTTCCTGGAGGTCGCGGATGTAGAAGTCGCCGTCGGCGCCGGCAAGGGCCTCGGCCTCGTCCCCGGTCATGGACTTGACGCCCTGGTTGGACTTGAAGTGGTACTTGACCCAGAACCGCTCGCCCTCGGCGTTGATCCACTGGTAGGTGTGCGAGCCGTAGCCCTGCATTTCACGCCAGGAGGCCGGCAGGCCGCGGTCACCCATGAGCCAGGTGACCTGGTGGGCGGACTCGGGGGAGAGGGTCCAGAAGTCCCACTGCATGTCGGCGTCGCGCAGGTGGGTGCCGGGGAGGCGCTTCTGGGAGTGGATGAAGTCCGGGAACTTGATCCCGTCGCGGATGAAGAACACCGGAGTGTTATTGCCGACGAGGTCGTAGTTGCCCTCGGTGGTGTAGAACTTCACGGCGAAACCGCGGGGGTCGCGCCAGGTGTCGGGGGAGCCTGCCTCGCCGGCAACGGAGGAGAAGCGGATGAGCATGTCCGTCTCAACGCCGGGCTGGAACAGTGCGGCCTTGGTGTACTTCGAGACGTCCTCTGTGGTCTTGAAGGTACCGAAGGCGCCGCCGCCCTTGGCGTGCACGACGCGCTCCGGGACACGCTCGCGGTTGAACTGCGCGAGCTTCTCGATCAGGTAGTGATCGGTCAGGATGATCGCACCGTCGGCGCCGACGGACTTGGAGTGGGCGTCGGAAGTGACGGGAGCCCCGGACTGTGTCGTGGACACGGCGGGCGCAGAGATGATCTCAGTCATAGTTCTCCTTGGGTTGGGTTTCTTAGTTTCGTTCGGAGGGAAGCTGTTGGGTGCGCTGGCAGTCCTGGCAGATGCCCTGGTACAGCACGTCCGCGATCTGGATGGTCATCGGCTTGGCGTCCGCGTTCCAGTGCGGGGTCAGGCAGGGCGCGTGGCCCACGGCGCATTCGACGTCCTCCACCCGGCCGCAGCTGATGCACACGGCATGGTGGTGGTTGTCCCCGACCCGCGTCTCGTACAGCGCGGGGGAGTGCGGGGGCTCAAAACGGCGCAGCATGTGCAGATCCGTGAGGTCCCCGAGGACCACGTAGACAGACTGGGCGGTCAGGTCCGGCAATTCCTGCCGGGCGGCGGCAAGGATTGCCTCTGCCGGCGAATGCGGGTGATGTTCGACGGCGGCCAGCAYGGCCAGGCGCTGCTTGGTCACCCGGCGGCCGTGGGCACGCAGGGCGGCTGCCCATGCGTCGTGGGTACCCGAGGAATCCGTCATACCCCCATTCAAGCACTTATTATGACTGCCTCACAATAAGGCGTGGCTAATATTGTCCGGCCGTGTCACAGGGCAGTCCCGGTTCGCCACTAGAGTTGCCCGGTGGAGAAAATGCTGGCGGACATCACGCCGTTGCGTGAAAGTCCGGCCTTCCGCCGTCTGTGGCTTGGGTCCGCCGTCTCCGCCCTGGGCAGCCAACTGACCTTGGTGGCCGTCAGCTTGGAGGTCTACCGGCTGACCCAGGACAGCCTCTACGTGGGCCTGCTGAGCCTCTTCGCCCTCGTGCCGCTGGTCTTTGGCGGCCTCCTGGGCGGCTCGATCGCCGACGCCCATGACCGCCGCACCGTGGCCCTGCTGGCCTCGTCCGTCCTCTGGCTGACCACCGCCGCGCTGGCCCTCCAGGCGTGGCTGGAAGTGGGCAACGTGTGGCTGCTCTATGCGCTCGTGGCGGTGCAGAGCGGTGCCCAGGCCATCAACCAGCCGGCACGCAGCGCCATCATCCCGGTGCTGGTGCGCAAGGAGTTACTGCCGGCCGCAAATGCCCTGAGCATGATGATTTTCGGGCTGACCATGACCGCCGGCCCGCTGCTGGCCGGCGTGCTCGTGGCATGGGTGGGGTTCGGCTGGACGTACACGATCGACGTCATCAGCTTTGCGTTTGCGTTCTGGGCCCTCCTGAAACTGCCTTCCATGCCGCCGGGCGAGCACGCCAGGCCGGCCGGGCTGCGTTCCGTGGTGGAGGGGTTCCGTTTCCTTGGCACCCGGCCCAACCTCCGCATGACGTTCGTGATCGATCTCGTGGCCATGATCTTTGCCCAGCCCCGGGCGCTCCTGCCGGCCGTCGGGGCGTTGATGATCGGTGGCGGTAAGGCCACGGTGGGGATCCTGTTGGCCTCGATGGCCGTGGGGGCGTTCCTGGCCGGCCTGTTCTCGGGGCCGCTGGGCGGCGTCCGCCGGCAGGGGGCCGCGGTGGTGTGGTCCGTGATGGGCTGGGGCGGCTCGGTGGCGGCCTTCGGCCTGGTGGTGGTCCTGGCCGGGCATTCCGGCGACGATGGCGTGGGCGTGTGGCTGCTGCCCGCCGCCCTGTGCTGCGCGCTGGCCGGCATCGCGGATTCCGTGAGCGCAGTCTTCCGGACCACCATCCTGCAGGCCTCCACCCCCGACCATCTGCGCGGGCGTCTGCAGGGCGTCTTTGTGGTGGTGGTCGCCGGCGGGCCCCGGATCGGGGACATGCTGGCCGGCGGCGCGACTAAACTTTTGAACGAGGGGTGGGTCCTGCTGCTCGGCGGCATGTTGTGCATCGCTGTGGCCTGGATATTGGCCCGCCAGCAGAGTGGATTCCTGCGGTACGACGCGCGGAACCCGGTGCCATAGCGGTTCGTTTTCCTTGGTAGGTCAGTGAATTACAGGGCATCAGCTTGCAGTACACGTATCAGGAGGACCAGTGCACAAGCATCACAACGGACTGAAGACCGCGGCGCTGTTCGGAGTGCTGTGGGCGGTCCTGCTGGGCCTGGGGGCGTTCATCGCCGCGGGGACCCGCAGTGCGGCGCCGATCTGGATCATGGCCCTGATCGGGGTCGGCACCACGGCCTACGGGTACTGGAACAGCGACAAGCTCGCCATCCGTGCCATGCAGGCCTATCCCGTCACGGAGGCCGAGGCGCCCCAGCTGTTCCATATCGTCCRGGAGCTGTCCGGCCGGGCCAACCAGCCGATGCCGCGCATCTATGTCTCGCCCACCATGGCGCCAAATGCCTTCGCCACCGGCCGGAACCCGCAGAACGCGGCAGTGTGCTGCACCGAGGGCATCATGCGGATGCTGGACGCCCGCGAACTGCGCGGCGTCCTGGGGCATGAACTGATGCACGTCTACAACCGGGACATCCTGACGGCGTCGGTGGCCGCCGCCGTCGCCGGCGTCATCACTTCGGTGGCGCAGATGATGTTGCTGTTCGGCGGCGGGGACCGCCGCAATGCGAACCCGTTCGCGGCGATCGCCATGGCCCTGCTTGCCCCGTTCGCCGCATCCCTGATCCAGATGGCCATCTCCCGTACACGGGAGTACGACGCCGACGAGGACGGCTCGTCGCTGACCGGAGATCCGCTGGCGCTCGCCTCCGCCCTGCGCAAGATCGAGCAGGGCGTGCAGCTGGCGCCGTTGCCGCAGGACCAGCGGCTGGTCAACGCCTCGCACATGATGATCGCCAACCCGTTCAAAGGCGGAGGCGTGGCCAAGATGTTCTCCACCCACCCGCCGATGGCCGAGCGGATCGGCCGGCTGGAGCGGATGGCCGGGCGGCCGCTCAGCTGAAGCAGGCTGCGGGTCTGGCGACGCGCGAGTAGTTCCGCGACACGCAAAAGGGCTGGCGACACCGGTATTCCGGTGTCGCCAGCCCTTTTACACGTCGTGCGGAAATTTGCGCCGCGGACGGGCAGCTAGCTGCGGAAGTTCACGAACTGCAGGTCGGCCTCGTCGAAGCCCTTCAGCAGGTTCATGGTCTCCTGGAGATCATCGCGGGACTTCGAGGTCACCCGGAGCTCGTCGCCCTGGATCTGTGACTTGACGGACTTGGGGGCCTCGTCCCGGATCAGCTTGTTGATCTTCTTGGCGAGGTCCTGGGCGATGCCCTCCTTGATGGAGGCCTCGAGCCGGAATTCCTTGCCGGAGGCGTAGGGCTCGCCGGTGTCGAGGGACTTCAGCGAAATGCCGCGGCGGATGAGCTTGGACTGCAGCACATCGAGCACCGCGAGCACCCGCTCCTCGGAGTTGGCCTTCATCAGGATCTTCTCGCCGCTGAAATCGACCTCGGCGCCGACGCCCTTGAAGTCGTAGCGCTGGGCAATTTCCTTCTGCGCCTGGTTCAGCGCGTTGGCGACTTCCTGCTTGTCTACCTTGCTGACGACGTCGAACGTGGATTCGCCTGCCATGACTTTCCTCCTGATGGTTGCCGGGTGCCTGCGTGAGGCCGGGATGTCTGCATTCCAGACTAGTACGGATGCCCCCGATGTGGCGGCCGGCCTTGCGTCCCGGGTTTCACAGTCCGCTCATAGCTCAATCACGCCGGGAACGAAGCCGGGCTGGCCAGAGTTGCAAGAGTTGGAACCGCTGCTGAAAGGCAAGAACATGCACCAAAAGGCCGTCCGCTACGTCAACCGCACCACCGCCGCTGCCAGCACCCTGGCCGCGACGGCGAGCTCCGTAGCCGCCGCCGCGCTGGCGGCGTCCATCATCCTGAGCCCGGCCGCCGACGCATCAGTCCGCATGGACGGGGTCCACACGGACCTGGCCCGTGCCGTCGAGCTGAACCAGGTCACCGCCGAGCAGGCGGCACGATTCGAGGCAAGGCTGGCGGGGCGGATCCTCGGCGAGGCCTGAAATTCCGCGGATTCTGGCCCTATTTTGATCTGCTGAGGCGCCGATTCGATTCTTCGGCGGAAGTTCTGTAAAGTTGTCTTGCCCGCGGGTGCTGGAAGCGGAACGAACTGGAAACAGGCGTTCCGGGACTGGAAACCGCGAGTGATCTTCTTTTGAAGTTCGGCAGATTACCCGAGCGGCCAAAGGGGGCTGACTGTAAATCAGCTGGCAACGCCTACGGGGGTTCGAATCCCTCATCTGCCACCCTTGGAGAAGCCTCCGGAACCACTAGGTTCCGGAGGCTTTTTCTTTGTCCACGGCCCAACGGCCCGTCTCCACAGTGCAAAGGCCTGTCGCAAAGGCCCGGCTCAGTCGGCCTGGGGATTCGGAATGGTTACCGTGGTGCCGGCGGGCGGAATCCATTCGCCTCCGGTCAACAGGTTCAGGTTGGCTATCCGCAAGGCATAGAGCGGGACGCCGTAGCGGCTCGCGATGCCCGAGGGAGTGTCTCCGGCGCCCACCCTGTACAGGAGCCGTCCCTGCCCGTCCTGCCCGGTCACGCTGCCGCCGGCCCCTAGCTGGGGCACGTCCACGCCCCTGAGGTCGATAATCTCTCCTGCGGCAACGGACTCCGCTTCGTTGAAGCTCCTGAGGATCTCCGGAGTCATCCGGAAGTGGGCGGCGATGCCCTCCCAGGTGTCGCCGTCGACGGCCGCGTAGCGCATCGGCAGGAGGAACCCGTTCACTTCGGTCGTCCCCCGCAGGCTTCCGGCCGCCGGGGACGTTGCGGGGGCGGACGCCGCAGGCCGGCCCGCCGGAACTCCGCCCGGGGCCTCTGCGCCGGAAGAACAGGCTGCCAACAGAATGGCGAGAGCCGCCGCGAGAACCGCGGCCAGGAGAACTGCGGCGGCGGGCCGGACCCGATGTGCACCGGAATCGAGATTCACCCTGTGTGTCCTGTCGATCGGGGCCTCCCCCCGAGGCCCGCTGCCGCCAATTATTCCATACGTTTTATGAAACCCGCTGTTCCGCCAGGCTGTCCTGTCAGGCAGCGCCCCCGCATTCGGTATAGTGCCGGACATGGACGACAAAGCAATCTTGCACGCTTACCTGCGCACGCGGCGACAAGACCTCCTAGGGAAGCTCGAAGGCCTCGGCGAGTACGATGTGCGCCGGCCCCTCACGCCCACGGGAACCAGCCTGCTGGGACTGGTCAAGCACGTGGCCAGCGTCGAACTCGGCTACTTTGGCGAGGTCTTTGGCCGTCCCAGCGAGCTGAAGCTGCCGTGGTTTGCCGACGACGCGGAGCCGGACGCGGACATGTGGGCAGCCCCCGGCGAGACGCGCGAGCAGATCACTGAGCTGCACCGGCTCTCGGCGGCCCACAGCGACGCCACCATCGATGAACTCCCGCTCGACGCGCCCGGTGTGGTGCCCTGGTGGCCGGACGAGCGCAAGCACGTGACCCTGCAGCAGATCCTCGTGCACATGTGCGTGGAGACCGCCCACCACCTCGGGCACGCCGACATCCTGCGCGAACTCATCGACGGCAGCGCGGGCCAGCGTCCCGGGGACCCGAACCTTTCGCCGCGCACCGCCGAGGAATGGGCCGTGCACCGGGCCCGCATCGAGGCGGCCGCCGTCGCTGCCGAAGCAGGGGCGGCAGGCCGTTAGTACGGCGGCGGGTACAGGCCGCTAGTGGACAGCCAGTGGCAGCCAACAGCATCCGGCGGCCTCTGCCGGCCGCTTTGCCGGCGTCGCCCGCATGGAGCGGATGATCACGGCGCTGGCCGCGGACAGCTAACCGTCCGCCGGGTCCGGGCCGCCGGGTTGTCCTTCCCGCAACGGGCCTTCCCGCAACTGGCCTTCCAGCAGCTGGTCCGTGGCGGGATCGGGCAGGCCATCGAAATAGCGGTCCAGGACGACGCGGAACACGGTGTCGCCGGGGGCGGCCCGCTGGAACAGCGTCATGGAGGAGTGCAGCTTCCGGGTGTCGATGCCGCCGAAAATTTGCACCGCGGACCGCCCCTGAAGTTCGGCCACTGCGGCGGCGGCCTCCCGCAGCCGCGGGCCAAGGACGCCATGCCGGCAGTATGCCCGGGCCTCGGCCAGGGAGGAGATGGCGTACTTCCGGGCGGTTTCGCTGCGGCCCAGGCCTGCGAGCTGGGGGAAAACGAACCACATCCAGTGACTCCTCTTCATGCCTGACCGCAACTCCGCCAGGGCGTGCCCGTAGGTTCCGCCGGCGTCCTGGGCCGCCACGAACCGTTCAAGATCGTAAGGGTCTTCCATGCCCGCTAGGCTACGGCCCCCCGGTGCCGGAGTGATAGCGCGGCGACAGGCCGCCCGCGGGCGAAGGGGTCATTCGGCCGGGGCTGGATTGCCGGTCCCGGGCGTATCGTGTCCCCCATGGCGAATGTCTTGGAGATGGTCGGCGTTGTGAAGCGGTTCGGGCCCGTGGTTGCCTTGAATGGGTTGGATTTTTCAGTCGAGGCGGGCGAGGTCCACGGCTTCCTCGGACCGAACGGCTCCGGCAAATCGACCACGATTCGCCTGCTGCTGGGCATGCTTCGCGCCAATGCTGGCTCCATCCGGGTGCTGGGCCTTGACCCGTGGCGCGACGTCGCGAGCCTCCACCGGCGCCTGGCCTACGTCCCCGGGGATGTGGCGTTGTGGCCCAACCTGACCGGCGGAGAAGTGATCGACCTCCTCGGCCGGCTCCAGGGCGGCCAGGACCTGGCCCGGCGGGCCCAGCTGTTGGAGCTCTTCGACCTCGATCCGACCAAGAAGTCCCGGGCCTACTCCAAAGGCAACCGGCAGAAAGTGGCCCTGGTCGCTGCCTTGGCCACCGACGCTGAGCTGTTCCTGCTGGACGAGCCCACCAGCGGACTGGACCCCCTGATGGAGGAGGCCTTCCGCGGCTGTATCCGGGAACTGCGGAACCAGGGCCGCACGGTACTGCTCAGCAGCCATATCCTCAGCGAGGCCGAGGCACTTTCGGACCGCGTGAGCATCATCCGTGAGGGCCGGGTGGTGGAGACGGGGCGGCTCGATGAACTCAGGCACCTGACCCGTACTTCCGTCACTGCCGATGTCGCGGTGGTACCGGCGGGCTTGGATGCCCTGCCAGGCGTTCACGACGTCGTCGTCAGGAACCACCGCGTCAGCGCCCAAGTGGAACCGTCCGGCCTGGCCCCGTTCATGCGGGCGCTGACCGACGCGGGACTCGTCGCGCTGACCAGCCAGCCGCCCACTCTGGAGGATCTCTTCCTCCGCCACTATGGCGCGGCGGTGCCCGTGGCCGCGGCCGGGTCGAGCAGCGGACGCACCGCCGATGCGTGAAACGTTGGCGGGGACCGGAGTCCTGATCAGGCTCGGGCTCCGCCGCGACCGATGGCTGTTGCCGGCGTGGATCGCCGGATTCGCCGCGACAACGTATTCAACCGCGGTGGCCGGCGCCGAGCTCTACCCCGATGTGGGGAGCCGGGTCGAGGCCGCGACGGCCCTGAATGCCACGGCCTCGCTCGTGGCCCTCTTCGGCAGGGTCTACGACCCCACGTCCCTCGGTGCCCTGTCCCTCATCAAGTACACGGCGTTCATGGCTGCTATCCTCGCCGTCCTGATGGTGTTCATCACCGTCCGACATACCCGCAGCGACGAAGAGTCCGGGCGGCTCGAGCTCCTGGGCGGCGGCCGGATGGGCCGCGACGCGCCGCTCGCGGCCGCCCTCACCATCAGCTTCGGAGCCAGCATTGTCCTGGGGCTGGTCACGGCGGTGTCTTTGGCCGCCGGCGGACTTCCGGCCGCCGGCTCGATTGCGTTCGGACTGGGCTGGGCTGCCACCGGCATGGCGTTCAGCGCCGTGGCCGGGGTCACCGCCCAGCTGACGGCCAGCGCACGGGCGGCCACGGGAATGAGCCTCGGCGTCGTTGCCGTGACCTATGCGCTGCGGGCGGTGGGGGACCTCGCCGAACCGGGGCCCTCCGCGCTGTCCTGGCTTTCGCCGATCGGCTGGAATCAGCAGATCCGGGCCTTCGCCGGGGACCAGTGGTGGGTGCTCGCCCTGCCACTGGCGCTGTGCGCCTTACTCGTGCCCGTGGCCCTGGCACTCCGCGCCCGTCGGGACCTCGGCTCCGGCCTGCGCCAGGAGCGCCCCGGCCCGGCTCGCGGCTCGCTCCGCGGGGTTGGGGACCTCGCCGTGCGGCTCCAGTTCCGGCTGCTGGCGGCCTGGGCGGTCGCCTTCGTGGTGTTCGGCGTGGTGATCGGATCGCTGGCCGGCAACGTCACGGACTTGTTGAGTTCGCCCAACGCGCAGGACCTGATCATGATGCTGGGCGGAACCCAGGCCATGACGGACGCCTTCATTGCAGCGGAGATCAGCATCATGGGACTGCTGGCCGCTGCCTACGGACTGTCCGCGGCCAGCCGGCTCCGTGACGAGGAGACCGACGGCCACGTCGAGGCACTGCTGGGCACCGCCACCACCCGGCCGCGGTGGGCGACCAGCCATTTCGCCCTGGCCCTGGCCGGCGTCGCCGTGCTCATGCTGCTGGCGGGAGTGTCGGTCGGGGCCGGCGCAGCCACCGTCCTGGCCGATGCCAACCAACTCGGCCGCGTCACACTGGCCGCTGCCGCCCAGATCCCCGCGGCCTGGGTCATGACCGCGGCGGTGCTGGCGGTGTTCGGCTGGGCGCCCCGGCTCACCGGGACGGTCTGGGCCCTGCTGCTGCTCTTCGTCGCGCTTGGTGAGTTTGGCGTGCTGTGGAATGCCCCGGAGTGGCTGATGGAGCTCTCCCCGTTCCGGCACTCGCCGCTGCTGCCCCTGGATTCCGGCGCCGTCGGGCCGTTGCTCGGACTTACGGTGACTGCCGCGGCGCTCGCCGCGCTGGGGTACGCCGGCTGGCGCCGCCGGGATCTGGCCCCGTGAGCGGGCCAGAACAGCCACTACTCGCCAATAGGGGGCAGCGGTAATATCAGATTCGAGAGTTCTTGGCGCATTCCGGCACTGACGGGACGCCACTCTCGGGCCGGGTCGGAGGGCGGGATGCAGGACGCATACGGGCTATATACCCCGACCACGCTGGTGGAAATCGGGCTTCTGCTGGCGACATTTATCCTCTGCTCCCTGATTGGCACTGAGCGGCAGGTCCGGCAAAAGGTCGCTGGCTACCGCACCCACGTCCTGGTCGGGCTCGGATCGTGCACGTTCACCCTGATCTCCGCCTACGGCTTCGCCGCCGCGCTGGCGCCCGGGGCCACCATGGACCCGTCCCGTATTGCAGCCCAAATCGTCAGCGGCATCGGCTTCCTCGGTGCCGGGGTGATTTTCAAGGGACGGAACGTGGTCCGCGGCCTGACGACGGCCGCCAGCATTTGGGTTTCTGCCGCCGTCGGCATGGCGTGCGGGGCCGGAATGCTGTCCCTGGCTGTTTCGCTGACGGCTTTCCACCTCATCACGTTGTACGTCGTTTCTCCCGTGATCAGGAAGATCCCGACCCCCGACGCCCACCGGGTCCTGCACCTTGGCTATGACGACAACCGGGGCGTGCTGCGGCAAGTGTTGGAGATCGCCACGAATATGGGGTTCAGCTCGTCGATCCTGAGCATCAATAAGGCGGGCGATGAACAAAAGCCGATCGTCCTCATGGACATCCGCTTCCATGGTCATCTTCCGCTGCGGGAACTCGTCCCCTACCTCCTGGATGTGCCCGGCGTGCAGAGTGTGACCGTTCGCGGCACCGATCCGAACGAGGACGACGACGATCCCAGCGCCTGAGAACCCCAGCAAGCACGCCGCCGAGACTCCCGTGACTGGCGCACGCTGATTGAAGCCGTTCGGGATGACCGTTAGAGTCTGCGGATGACCGAGAACAGCGTCGCTTTGACGGATACCGTGTGCGTGCGGGTGCTGCGCAGGTCCGACGCCGGGCCCCTGGCCGACGCCTACCGGCGGAACCGGGAGCACCTGGCGCCCTGGGAACCTCTGCGGTTTGAGGAATTCTTCACCGCAGAGGGACAGGCCGCCAGCATTGAATCCAAGCTCGGGTTGTTCATCGCGGGAACGGACGTGCCCTGGGTCCTCGTGGAAGGCTCCCGCATCATCGGGGTGATCAACCTCAGCGGGATTGTCCGGGGACCATTCCTCAGCGCCCACCTCGGCTACTGGGTGGACAAGGACATGACGGGGCGGGGAATTGGCTCGGCCGCGGTGGAGTTCGCCCTGCAGACCGCGCGCAACGAACTGGGGCTGCACCGGCTGCAGGCCTCAACCCTCCCGCACAACGCCGCGTCCCAGCGGATCCTGAAGCGCGCTGGCTTTGAGGAGATCGGCCTGGCAGCCCAGTACCTTCGGATTGCCGGATCCTGGCAGGACCACATCCTGTTCCAGCGGATACTGTTCTGATGGCTGATATTCCGGTTGCACCCGGTCCGGCTGGACCAGGTCCCGATTCACCAGTCCGGGCCGACGTGGACGCCATAGCGGCGGAGGGACTGAGCCGCGGCTGGACGGAATTATTTCCAGACAAGTATCCGCACGCAGGCGGCCCCGCCCACTTCGCCGCCTACCTCGTGAATGCGGACGGCTACGAAGTGGAGCTGATTGCTGCGGGCTGATGGCGCCGGTGCCCTACGGATTGGTTGTCGGAGGTGCCTGCTCGGCCTTCAGTTCCTCGCCGTGGGCGATGATCGCGTAGATGACCAGCACGTCSATGGCGATGACGATGASRGACCACCAYGGCTGCKSCGGAAYGAGCATCAGTTGAACRACCGCACTGAAGCCGGCAACGACGACGCCAACGACTCGAGCCCACGTAGCGCCGGCGAAGAGCGCGACGGCGGTGAGGATCAAGAGCACCCCGAGGGCGACATTCCACCAGCCCCACCCCTTCGCATCGAAGAGGAACAGGGTTCCCGGGGTCGACAAATAGTAGGTGTCGGGTCCGGTGAGCGCGACGAGGCCTTGAAGGCCGCTGAAAACGCCGTTGATGATCAGAATGACTCCGGCGAAACGGACCCAACCGGTCCAGCCGGTCGCAGTGACAGGGTGATGGGCAGTACTCATAGTGTCGACCGCTTTCCGTTGAATGCTCTGCCGTCGGCCTCATGGTCGGCGCAGTCGTGGGGTGAAGCTAGTACCGATTCCGATTATGTTCCTCGCAGTCCGGGCCGGTCAATCGCTACAGGTCCTCGGAGCCGCCCGCGCCGGGCTTATTGCGATTGCCGTGGATCCGGGTACGTTGAACCATGACCATCCTGCTTGTTGGCGGCGGCCCGGACACCGTAACCACAGCTGCCGTCTTCGACCGCTTCGTCAGGGAACTCCGGCACCGGGCCTCCGGCAGGGTTCCGCGCGTCGCTGTGGTTCTCTTTGACCATGAGGGCAGCTCGGAATATTTCCTGCCTGCCTATGTGGATCCGCTGCAGTCCCGGACAGCCTGCGAGGTCGTCCCGGTCCTCCTCGGCTCCAACCGGGGCGCGGACCCTGCCGCGTTCGACGACGTCGACGGCATCGTCGTCGGGGGCGGGCCGACGCCGGGCTACCTGGAAGGCTTGCTGCCGTCCGCGCAGCCCATCCGCAGACTGGTCTCCGACGGTGTGCCGTATATGGGGTTCTCAGCCGGCGCGATGGTGGCGCCGGTGCGGGCAATCGTGGGCGGCTACCGGATCCGCGGCCCCGAGGTCTGCCCGGCGGATTGGTCGGAGGGGCTGGAAGAAGTGGAGATCCGCGACGGGCTGGGCCTGGTGCCTTTCGCCGTCGACGTGCACGCCGCCCAGGCGGGAACCCTCGGCCGGGCCGTTGGGGCGGTCGCAAAAGGCCTTGTGGACCGCGCGGTCGCCGTGGATGAGAACACTGCCCTGGTCCTGCACCACGCGGACCTGGAGGAGCTGGACGTGATCGGCACCGGGAACTGCTGGACGATTCGCGGCGTTGGCACCAAGGCCACCGTCTCGGTTCTGTCGGCGCACAGCTGATATGAGTTGAGTCTGTCCTTCACAAACACCTCCGGAGATGTCAGGACGGGATGTATCAGATTCCTTTGAGGACCCGGGGCTGATCCGCGGGGTCCTCCCGACGCCTTCGGAGGTGTTTGTTATGTCTGTTCAGGGCGTGGTGACCGGTGATTCACCCGTTGTTGTTGCTGTCGATGTTGGCAAGAGGTTGGTCGCGTTGTCGGTCACTGACGCGGCCCGGCACCGCTTGTTGGGTCCGGTGGACTTCGAGATGACCGGACGGGGCCTGGACGGGATCCTCACTCTGATCAAAAGCAGGCAGGCCGGGATGGATGTTCCCGTGAGAGTCGGGATCGAAGCTGCCGGGCATTACCACCGGCCGCTGCTCACCCCGTCCGTGTGGCCCGCGGACTGGCAGGTTCTGGAGCTGAATCCCGCGCACGTGGCCGAGCAGCGCAGGGTCCAGGGACGCCGGCGCATCAAGACCGATGCCCTGGATCTGGAAGCGATCACCGAGCTGGTCCTCAGCGGCAGGGGCCTTCCTGTGACTGCGCGCGAGGCTGTGATCGGTGAACTCGGCGCGTGGGCGGCGCACCGGACCCGCAGGGTCCAGGCGCGGACCGCGACGAAGAACCAGCTGCTGGGCCAGCTGGACCGGGCCTTCCCGGGGCTGACGCTGGTCCTGCCGGACGTGCTCGGCACGAAAGTGGGAAGGCTCATCGCTGCTGAATTCGCCGACCCGAAGCGGCTCGCCGCGCTGGGCACCGCCCGGTTCATCCGGTTCGCGGCCGCCCGGGGGCTCCAGGTGCGCCAGCCGCTGGCCGAACGGCTTGTGGATGCCGCCCGCGACGCGCTGACCACGGTGGACGCAGCCGTGGCCCGGCAGGTGCTGGCCGCCGATCTGGACCTGCTGACCGAGCTCACCGCGCAGATCGACGCATCCGAGGCAGAGTTCGCCCGGTTGCTTCCGTTGAGCCCGTTCGCGACGCTCACCACGACCCCGGGCTGGGGTGTGGTCCGCGCCGGCAACTACGGCGGCGCCCTGGGCGACCCGCACCGCTGGCCCGGGCCGTCACAGATCTACCGGGCATCGGGTCTGTCCCCCACCCAGTACGAATCGGCAGGCAAACGACGCGACGGATCCATCAGCAGGGAAGGCAACGTGGCSCTACGCCGGGCCTTGATCGATCTCGGCATGGGGCTCTGGTTCAACGACGCGCCCAGCCKGACCTACGCCGCGGCGCTCAGGACCAGAGGCAAACACGGCGGCGTCATCGCCTGCGCGATGGCGCACCGCGCATCACGGATCGCCTACGCCATGGTCCGGGACCAGGCCACCTACGACCCCRGCCGCTGGAAGTGACAAGCCGCGGCACACCATGATGCCAGCCGGAAATCCCCCTCACGGAACCCACGGAGGTGCCCGCAGGATCCCTTCACAACCCAGGCCGGCGGTGAGACGCTGGAACCGACGAAGGGCCGGACCAGACGCCGATACAGCTATGGCGGACGCTTCCCGCGTTACGCCGCACCTAGCTTGGCGCCCGGCCCTTCGCCCTTGGGCAGCCCGAACGACGCCAGATGACCCGGCAACCGCCGAGGTCGAATAAGTCAGCGTGGGCGCCCTTGGAATCACGCCGGGCCAGCCAACCAAACCGCCACCCCACAGACACGTCAGAACGCCCGGCCAAACATGCGGCGCGCACTGTCATGCCCGGAGCATGCACTTGACACGACCTATAGCCAGCTAGGACCCACCGGTCCCGGCACGCAGAAATGCGACGGCGGCAGCCACCTGGCAAGGGGGGCTGCCGCCGTCGAGTTTAACCGAGCATAATGCGGAGGGCCTTCAGTAGCTGGCGGGGGTGCCGCCGGGCTCAGCCATTGCGTCCGGTGGGATGAAGTCGGCGGCAAGGGCCTCGGAGCCGCGAGCCAGGATGGACACATCGGCCCCCACCAGAACGAACGCCGCGCCGGCGGCCATGTAGCCGCGGGCCGTTGCCGGGTTGAAAGCGTTCACGCCGGCAGGCTTCCCGGCCGCTGTGGCGGCGGCAAGGCAGTGTTCGACGGCGGCGCGCACCCGTGGGTGTTCCTGCTGGCCCAACAGGCCCATGGAGGCGGCGAGGTCGGAGGGCCCCAGGAAGATCGCGTCCACGCCCTCCACCGCCAGGATGTTCTCCACGGCGGCAACCGCGGCTTCGGATTCAATCTGGACGGTGACGCTGACGGTGTC
>NZ_JBFTZL010000062.1:0-19213 GCF_056406825.1 Arthrobacter sp. P1_A5
CCGGTGGTCAGCACGTCATCGACGATGATGCAGGCACGTCCTTCGACCCGCGCAGGCCACGGACCGGACCTGGCCCGCATGGATCCGCGCACGCGCCGGGCGCGCTCACCCCGGCCCAGTCCCTTCTGTCCGCCGGACAGGGAGCCGGCCCCTGTGGGGCCGTCCCGCAACCGGCCCCACAGGGGCAAAGCCGGGGGTTTCGTGTTCCGCGCGGGCGGCACGGATTTCCGCAGCGCGTCCGCGACGGTGAGCCCTGGGATTTCATCGCCGCGGACGAGCCGACGGAGCAGGACATGGACGGGGCTGAAGCCCCGCCTGCGGTAAGCGGCGGCGCTCGTGGGTACGGGGACGAGGACGAGTCCCTGCCCGGGCCCGGACGCGGCGTGGAGGGCGCGCGCCAGGCCCCGGGCCAGTTCGGCGCCCAGCCGGGCCTGCCCATGGCTTTTGAAGGACAGCAGGCACTGCGCCAGCTCGGCCCGGTATGCGCCAGCCGCCACCACGGGCAGCAGCACGGAGCCGTCCATGTCAATCAGGGCCGGAGCCTGGGCCTCTGCCCGGAACGGCCTGAGCGTCAACAGGCGCAGCTTACGGGAGCACGCGCCGCAGAGTGCCGAGTCCTCCGCCCCGCAGCAGACGCAGTCCACTGGAATGGCCAGGGCGAGCACCTCAGCCGCCGCTTCGGCTGTCCGGTCGCCCAGCCTCGCCAGCGGCCGCGCGTAGCTCCCGCGGTGTCTCGCCGCCCTGGCCGTGGCCGGGGCAAGGTCAGGGTCCGCTGCCGGGACCGGGGTGGTGTGGCTGCCCATCCTCCGATCCTGGACCGGGTGCGCCCCCGGTAGTAACCCGGCGTGCCGCTATGTGGACAACACCATGGCCGGAACCTTCACCGGACCCGGGTGACGGCGGCACCGCCGTCGTCCGAGGGGGCGCCGGTCAGCCCGGGAACGAGGGGGCGCCGGTCAGCCGTCGTCCGAGGGGGCGCCGGTCAGCCGGGGAACGAGGGGTCGATGGGGCCCTTGAGCTGCGGTGACCAGCCGTTGCCCAGCCGCTGGAAAATCCCTTCCGCGGACTGGCCGTAGATCTCGGCCGGTCCGTTGCCTGCGCTGAGGGCCGTCAGCCCGGGCCACGGCGCCAGCTGCTGTGGCTGTGCCGAGGTCAGCGACAACAGCTCGGGGGTGACGGCATCGCTGGCGGAGGCCTTCATGACCGCGACGGTGGTGTCATCCACCCAGACCCCTTGGTCCGGATCCTGGGGGGTCAGGAGGGTCAGGGGCACGGTCAGGTCCCTCGGGGTGCCGTCCGCGTTCCGGATGATCCCGGTGATCTGGACCTTGCTCTTGCCGTTCTGCTGCGAAATGACGAGGGCACGCGTGCCGTCCCGGGAAATCCGGAACTCCTTCACCGTCCGGCCCGAGAGCCATCCCGGCGACAGGGTCACGGTGGGTACGCTGGCGGTCTCCGCCACACCGACCGGCCGGTAGGCCACCACCTCGGTGGCGCCGCCGGCACCCGGCCCGGCGGTCCAGACCCAGTCATAGCGGCCGAACGAAGGCCGGGACAGCGCGGCCCGCGTGGTCAGTGCCCTGGCGGGCTGGCCCGGAACGATCGAGTACAGCGTGGTGCGGGCGGCGTTGAGGAAAGCTGCCGCCTGCGACTCGGTGGACTCCGCAGGCGACCGGGGTGAGAGGGCTGCGACGGACCGGACGTCCGGGAGCGGTGAAATCCTGTTGTTTTCGTACCGGACCAGGTCATTGTTGCTGACGGCGATCTGGTAAGCGGGGACGCTTTCGTCCTGGACCGGAGGCAGGACCGTGCCGTTGTCTTCGACGCGCACCAGGTCCTGGTTGGCCCGGAGCTCCACGTTGATCACATCCGGCTGGCTGCGGAACGTCAGGGCAAGCTGCGTCTGCATCCGCAGCCGGTCCTCGTTGGAGGCCTCGACCAGGTCCTTGGCGGTGAGATCCACCTGCGCGGCGCCGGATACCACGGGCACTGATTCGCGGGCCAGCTTGATGCCTGAAGGGAACGCGCTGACGACGGCGCCCTTGAGGTAGGGGGCGGGTCCGCCCAGGAGCGCGCTCGTCATGGCTTTGACTGTCTTCTTGCGGATGAACCACCGGACGTCGGGCACCGCGTAGGTGAACGTGGGGTCGTAGAAGTAGATCGGGAACGCGCCGTAAATGACCTTGAACGTTTCTTCCGGAATGGCCGTGCCGTCCGGAAGATCGGAGATTCGCCACTCGCCGTCCACCTGGGTCACGGTGACGGGTATGTTTTCGGTGGTGCCCTCGGGAAGCTGCGTGGCCACGCCGTCGGCGTCCACCGAATAGGCGAGGTCGAGCTGGTAGTTGAAGACATTTTCGACGCCGGTGGCCACCACCGTGGCCTTGCGGAACACGAGCGCCCGCTGGTCCGGCTTCCACGTCACCGACGAACCCTGGGTGAGGTACTGCCGGGCCACGGCGTAGTCGTCCTCGTAGCCGCTGCCGGCGAGGTAGAAGTCTTCGATCACCGCTTCGGGTCCGGCGCCGGGACGCGGCGCGGCCGGAAAGAAGACCGGGGCGTTGGGGTTTCCCGCACTCTCGTCCGTGCTCTTGCCTACCGGCCCCGAGCGCGGAATCTGGGCGCACGAGGTCAACAGAAGCAGGATGAGCGCCAGCAGCGCAGCCCCCACGCGGGTAAACCGGCCCGAAACCCCACTCATGCCCTGCCCTCCGTCCCGGTCCCCCGGGGGCCGGCAGAGCCGCCGTCCGGGATAGCCCCGCCGGCGGCACCGCTGCCGCCGTCGTCAGAAAAGTCGTCATCGAAGCCGTCTGCGGAACCCTCAACACCGGTCCCGCGGCCCGCGGCCCGGAGCGGGTCCAGCAACACCACGGTGCGCTGGCGGCCTGCCTCGGGGAGCCCGACGTTGACCGGTTCTAGCTGGAGCGGGGACCTGGTGATCGGCTCGTCGCGGCGCAGGGGAAGGGTCAGGCGGAAGTTCGACCCTTGTCCCTTGCTCCCCCAGGCCTGCAGCCAGCCGTCGTGGAGCTTGGTGTCCTCGGCGGCAATGGACAGTCCCAGCCCGCTGCCGCCCGTGGTGCGGGCCCGGGCCGGATCGGCGCGCCAGAAGCGGTCGAAGACGCGCGCCGCCTCAGCCGGGGTCATACCGATTCCGTGATCCCGTACGGCCACGGCCACGGCGGTGCCGCTGGCGGCCACGGAAACGTTGACCGGCCGGCCCTCGCCGTGTTCGAGGGCGTTCAGGATCAGGTTGCGCAGGATCCGGTCGATCCTGCGGTCGTCCATGTCGACAATGACGCTGCCGGCCGGGGCGTTGAGGGTGACGGCGGACCCGTATTCGGCCGCGACGGGCGCCACCCCCTCGATGACATGCGCGACAAGCTGGACGATGTCGGTGGGCTCGGCGTCCAGAGTGGCGGCGCCGGCGTCAAAGCGGGAGATTTCCAGCAGGTCCGCCAGGAGCGACTGGAAGCGTTCCACCTGGTTGTAGAGCAGCTCCGCGGAGCGCTTGTTGATGGGGTCGAAGTCCTCGCGGGCGTCATAAAGGACTTCGGCGGCCATGCGCACCGTGGTGAGCGGGGTGCGGAGCTCGTGGGAGACATCGGAGACGAACCGCTGCTGCATCTGGGACAGCGTGGCCAGCTGGGTGATTTGTTCCTGGAGGCTTGCGGCCATGTGGTTGAACGAGGCGCCCAGGCGGGCAACCTCGTCCTCGCCTTTGACCACCATGCGCTCCTGCAGCTGGCCGGCGGCGAGCTTCTCGGAGACGACGGCGGCATGGCTGACCGGGCTGACCACGTTGCGGGTCACATACCAGGCGACGCCGCCGATCATGAGCACCAGCAGCGCGCCGCCGGCCAGCAGGACATTCTGGATCTCGTCGAGGGTCTTCTGCGCCGTGTTGAGGTCGTAGATGAGGTAGAGCTCATAGACGGTGCCGTTGAAGGTCACCTTGTTGCCGACGGCGATGCCGGGCCGGTCTTCGGTCCCTACCGGGAACTGGGTGGACGCCCAGTATTGGTCCTTGCCCGACTCCTGCACAGCCTTGCGCAGGTCCGGGGGGATGACACCGATGGTGAGTTGGTCCGAGGCCCGGGATTCAACCCAACGGTTGCGGGGCTTGGTCTGCTCCGGCATGGCCTCGAAGACGTAGCGCCGCTGGATCACGGATCCGCGGCCTTCGACCGCGTTCAGGGTGTCATAGACCAGGGTGATGACACTGGACTGGTCGGTGACCTGGGCACCGTCGAAGGTGTCCTGGACCTGCTTGACGTTGTACCGCGTCTCCGATTCGGCCTGGGCGAGCCGTTCCTGGAACAGGTTGTTGGCGATCTGGTTGGACAGGTAGGCGCCCACCACCGCGAACGAGCCCATGGCCAGCATCAGCGTGGTCAGGACCGTCCGGAACTGCAGCGAACGCCGCCACTTCCGCTGTACAGCCCGGAGCAGGTAMAGGATGCCGGGCCACAGGCGCTGCATCCCCGTGCGGACCAGCCGCGCGACCCGGACGCCAACGATCCTCGCGCGTTTGGCCCACAAACGGGTCCGGAAGGCCAGACGCCGCCACGGGTCCGGACCGCCGCGGGGCGTTTCGGGCGTGCGGGGCACGGACGTCTCTGGCGATGACGCCGCAGATGACTCGGCCGGCGCCGCGGCTGACTCGGCCGGTGCCGCGGCTGACTCGGCCGGCGCCGCCGTATCCGTTGCTATGGACTGCCGGACACTGCGGTCCGCAGGCTCAGGAACCTGCTTTATAGCCGACACCACGGACCGTCAATACAACTTCGGGGGCTTCCGGGTCGCGTTCGATCTTGGACCTCAACCGCTGGACATGGACATTGACCAGCCGGGTGTCGGCGGCGTGCCGGTAGCCCCAGACCTGCTCCAGGAGCAGTTCGCGCGTGAACACCTGCCACGGCTTGCGGKCCAGGGCGACGAGGAGGTCGAATTCCAGCGGCGTCAAGGAGATCCGGTCGTTGCCGCGGCTGACCAGGTGGCCGGCAACGTCGATCGTGACATCGGCGATCCGCAGGGTTTCCGGTGCCTTTTGGTCACCCGGGCGGAGCCTGGCCCGAACCCGGGCGACGAGCTCGGCGGGTTTGAACGGCTTGGGCACATAGTCATCGGCACCGGACTCGAGGCCGCGGACCACATCCGAAGTATCCGCCTTGGCCGTGAGCATCACGATCGGGACGTCGGACTCGGCACGGACCTGGCGGCAGACCTCAATGCCGTCCATCCCCGGAAGCATGAGGTCGAGCAGGACGAGGTCCGGCTTGGAGGAGCGGAACACGTCCAGCGCCTGGGCGCCGTCCGCGCAGAAGACGGGTTCGAAGCCGTCATTGCGCAGCACAATACCGATCATCTCGGCCAGAGCCTCGTCATCATCCACTACCAGAATGCGTGCCTTCATAGTTATATATTCCCCCATTGAATTGGCTTTGTCGTATCGGGCGGCCCGCCGACATGGTGCAACCGGGCCTGCCACCGCCGCCGGAACCCCGCCGGAACCGGCCCGGAACCGCGCCGATGCATGGGACGCTGTGACAATTGCCGCGTTGTCCTGCATGCTGTGGACAGGCCCACTGAACCGGCCCGGACCGCAGKAGGAACCCGTGAACACCCCGATCTACCAGCGTGCCCTGGGCAGCGACTTTGCCCGACTGCAGCCGGAGCTTCAAGAATACTTTGCTTTGGCACCGGGATCCGGCCACTACGGCGTCGGCGAGGGGGTGTTCGACGTCGTCGGCTGCCGGCAGGCCTGGCTGCGTCCCCTGCTGCGGCTCACCACCGGCGAGCAGGCCTTCTTCCCCGAGTACGGCGAGGGCGTCCGCTTCCGGATCGAGAACCACGCCCACCTGGACCCGTTCGGCAGGGCCAGCCTGACGGCCCGCCGGGAAATCTTCTTCCCGGGCACCACCCGGCTGTTCCAGGACACGACCAGCTTTGATGACGGCGGGCCTGATAACGGCGGGCGCGGGCCCGGGCTCGTGGATTACGTGGGCCGGTACCGGCGGCTCGTCACCGACCTCAATCTCAGCGTCACGCCGGAGGGCCGGCTGCGCGGCGTGTCCGAGGCGTCGCGGCTGTTCCTGGGACCGCTCCGGGTTCCGCTGCCAGCGGCCCTCGACGCCAAGGCCTACGCCGAGCAGTGGTGGGAGCCGCAGCACGGCGGCAGGCACCGGATCCAGGTCAAGGTGATCCAGCCCCAGCTCGGTCTGGTGCTGGTCTACGCCGGCCATTTCGACTACCGGCTCGAGCCCTACCCCGGCGGTATTGCCGCGCCGGGCTACCTGCCAGGGCACGCCCGACCGGACGCCTGGGAAAGCAGGGTCTGACCGGGGCCAGCAGGGGCACCGCGGGCACGGTTGCGCCCCGGCCGCCGGCGGCCGGAGGTGCCGCGCTAGCCGAGGGCGAGCTGGTTGAGCCCGTCCGCCACCTGGGTCAGCCGGGTCAGGACCGCCGCCGCAGTCGCGGGTGAGTGCCGCGCCAGGCCCTCCGACGGCGTGACCCGGAGCGCCCCCAGCGTGGACGCGGGCAGACCCAGCTGCCGCCAGGGGCGCCAGACGTTTTCCACGACGTCGCGGACCCTTGGCAGCGACGCGGCAGGATCAGCCACGTCCAGCGCGCCGGCCCAGAGCCGCTTGCCGGCCTCCACCGCGCCGGCGAGTTGTTCCCACTGGCGCGAGGTCAGGGCCCGAAGCGGCACGGCGATTCCATCCGCGCCTGCCGCCAGGATCCGCTCGAACGGCGCCTCGACCTCGGAGACGGCCACAACGGTCTCGACGGCGCCCGCGGCCCGGAGGGCGTCGATCACCAATTGCCAGGACTCGGTCACTTCCCGGCCTGGCACCGAACGCAGGGTCCGGTAACCGCTGGCGGTGGGAATGGTGCCGGCCAGCACCGACGCGATCTCAGGTTCATCGATCTGGACGACGATCCGGGCACCGGGGGCAGCCGCCGCCACCCGCTTGAGGTAGCCTTCCACGCCCGCTGCGAGCGAATCCGCGATGTCCCTGCGGGCACCATAGTCGATCAGGGCCCGCTCGCCGTTGTGCAGGTGCAGCCCGGCGGCAAGGCTGAGCGGCCCGCGCAGCTGGATCTTGATATCGTCCGACGGTACTTCCTCGACGCCGATCACGTCCGCCAGGATGTTGATGTCGGTGGACAGGGCCGATTTGGCCCGCTGCAGGTCCTTGCCGGGCCGGTCCACGAACCGCCATCCATGCGGCTGGACGTCGACAGCTAGTTCCACGAGCAAAGAGGCGGTCCGGCCCAGGGAATCGGAGCCGACGCCGCGATCGGGAAGCTCGGCGAGGAACGGCAGGTGCGGGCTGCCCAGTTCACCGCGGATGATCCGGGCGGCCTCGGCCGGGTCCTCGCCCGGCCAGGGGCCAAGGGCGGTCGCGGTCACCTGGCCCGGTGCGGGCGCGTCTGGTGCTGCCATGGCTAGGCGTCTGCGGCGCGGGCGGCGTCCGCGGAGCCGGAGGCCTGGGCGGCCTGGTGGTCCTCGGCGATGGCCTCGTGGTGGCGGATGACCTCGCCGATGATGAAGTTCAGGAATTTCTCCGCGAAGGCCGGGTCCAGGTGGGCTTCGGCGGCGAGGTGCCGCAGCCGGGCGATCTGCGCCGTTTCGCGGCCCGGGTCCCCGGCGGGAAGTTGGTGCGCGGCCTTGAGGAAACCGACCTTCTGGGTGGCTTTGAAGCGTTCGGCGAGGAGGAAGACCAAGGTGGCATCGATGTTGTCGATGCTGGAGCGGATTGACAGCAACTCCGCCATGACCGCGGGATCCACGGAACCGGCCAGGGAGCTTGCCGCCGGGTCGTAGGAATCGGTTTCGGGAAGAGTGGGGTTCTGCTCGGTCATTGACCCAGTCTAGGGGTTCGGCGGCCAATGCCTTCCGCTGTTAAGCACCGTTGCAGGCACCCGCGGCGACACCAATGGGCATGCACACCGTTCGTGGTGAACGGTGGGCATGCCCATTGGCTGTGGCCCTGCCGAGCCCGGGCCGCGCCGGATCGGGCAGGTGCCCGGTTCCGGCGGTTAGCTGTGGAGCACGGCCTTGAACGCCTCGCGGCGCCTGGCCTGTTCGTCGGGGTCCGGAACAGGCAGGGAGGCGATGAGTTTCTTCGTGTAGTCGTGCTGCGGGTTGCCCATCACCTGGTTGCCGAGGCCCTGCTCCACCATCTTGCCCTTGTAGAGCACGCCGACCCAGTGGGCGAGCATGTCCACCACGGCGAGGTCGTGGCTGATGAACAGGCACGCGAAGCCGAACTCCTGCTGGATCTCCTTGAACAGCTCCAGCACAACGGCCTGCACGGACACGTCCAGGGCCGACGTCGGCTCGTCGGCGATGAGCAGCTTCGGGTTCAGGATGAGCGCCCGCGCCAGCGAGGCGCGCTGGCGCTGCCCGCCCGAGAGTTCGTGCGGGAACCGGTCAGCGTACGACGCCGGCAGCTGCACGGACTCGAGCAGCTCGCCGACCTTCTTGCGTGCCTCGRCCGCGGTCGGGTTGGAGTGGATGATCAGCGGTTCCGCCACGCAGTCGCCGATGGTCAGCTGCGGGTTGAACGAGGCCGCAGGGTCCTGGAACACGAAGCCGATCTCCTTGCGGAGCGGCTTGAAGGTGCGCTCCTTGAAGTTCAGCATCTCGTACCCCAGCACATTCAGGCTGCCGCCCGTGGTGCGGTTCAGGCCGGCGATTGCCCGGCCGATGGTGGTTTTGCCGGAGCCGGACTCCCCCACGAGGCCGAAGACTTCGCCTTCGGACACGGTAAAGCTGACGCCGTCGACGGCCTTGAACGCCGGGCTGCCGAGCCGCCCCGGATACTCGATGGTCAGGTTCTTTGCCTCGACCAGCACCTTGCCGCCCTGGTGGGCGCGTTCGACCATGCCCTCCGAGGCGGAGTTGCGGCCCAGGTGCGGGACGGCGGCGAGGAGCTTCTTGGTGTAGTCCTCCCTGGGCTCGGCGAACAGCACCCTTGAGGATGCCTCCTCCACGACGTCGCCCTGGTACATGACCACGACGCGGTCGGCGAGGTCGGCGACGACGCCCATGTTGTGCGTAATCAGCACGATGGAGGTCCCGTAGTTGTCACGCAGGTCCCGCAGCAGTTCAAGGATCTCGGCCTGCACGGTGACATCCAGGGCGGTCGTGGGCTCGTCGGCCACGATGAGGCCAGGGTTCAGGGCCAGCGCCGCGGCAATCACGACGCGCTGTTTCTGGCCGCCCGAGAACTGGTGCGGATAGTAGTTGACCCGCGTTTCCGGGTCCGGGATGCCAACTTTGCGGAGGGCGTCAATTGCCCGCGCCTTGGCCTCCTTGGCCGAGACCTTGCTGCGGCCGCCGCTGCCGGCGTGTGCGCGGATGCCCTCGGCAATCTGCCACCCCACGGTGAAGACCGGGTTGAGGGCGGTGGATGGCTCCTGGAACACCATGGCCACGTCGCGGCCCCGGATCTCCCGCAGCTTGGCTTCGCTGACGCTGATGACGTTGTTGCCGTTGATCAGGACAGCACCTTGGCTGATGGCCGTCTCCGGCAGAAGTCCCAGGATGGTCTTGGCCGTCACGGTCTTGCCGGATCCCGACTCGCCAACAATGGCGACGACTTCTCCGGGGTTGACCTGGAGGCTCACGTCCTTGACGGCATACACATCCCCGGCGTCGGTGGCGAAGGTGACTTTGAGCCGGTCGATGTCAAGGACCGGGCCTGCGCCTGCGCCGGGCTTGTCGATGTTGGTGGTCATGGAAGTCTCACTTCTGCTTCTGCTTCTGCTTCGGGTGCAGCCTGGGTGCCGGCGGTGGAGTCTGGTCCGCCCTTGCCTGCCACGGCCTTCTTGCGGCCCCGCAGGCGGGGATCGTTGAGGTCGTTGATGCTCTCACCGACGAGGGTCAGCCCAAGCACGGTCAGGACGATCGCCGTACCGGGGTAGACACCGGTCCACCAGATGCCCGAGGAGGCATCTGCAATGGCCTTGTTCAGGTCATAGCCCCACTCGGCGGCGGAAGTGGGTTCGATGCCRAACCCCAGGAAGCCGAGGCCCGCCAGGGTCAGGATGGCCTCGGACGCGTTCAGTGTGAAAATCAGCGGCAGCGTGCGGGTTGCGTTCTTGAAGATGTGCCGGCCCATGATGCGGATGCTGGAGGCGCCCACCACCTTGGCTGATTCGACGTACGGCTCCGCCTTCAGCCGGATGGTTTCGGCACGGATGACCCTGAAGTACTGCGGGACGAACACCACCGAGATGGAGATGGAGCAGGCGACAATGCCTCCCCAGAAACTGGACTGCCCGTGGCTGATGACAATTGACATCACGATGGCCAGGAGCAGTGACGGGAAAGCGTAGATCGCGTCGGCGATCACCACGAACACCCGGTCCAGCCAGCCGCCGAAGTAGCCGCTGACGAGGCCGAGGGCTACGCCGAGGAAGATCGACATCGCGACGGCCACGATGATCACCACGGCGGCCGTCTGGGCACCCCAGAGCACCCGGGAGTAGACGTCATAGCCACCAACCGTGGTGCCCCAGATGTGGGCCGGGCTGGGGGGCTGCTGTGTCGGGAAGGGACCGGCGGCGTCGCTGAGCTGGGCAAACCCGTAGGGCGCGATCCACGGCGCAAACACGGCGACGAGCAGGAAGACGGCGGCCAGCACCATGCCCGTGACGAGCATGCCGCGTTGCAGCCCGACGCTCGAGCGGAAATGCGAGATCACCGGCAGCCGGTAGATGAGGGGCTGCTTGCGCCCGCTTACTTTGGTTGCATTCATGGCTAGTACCTCACTCGCGGGTCGATCAGGGCTGCGACGACGTCCACGATGAAGTTCGTGACGGCAACGATGACCGCCAGCATCACGACGATTCCCTGGACGGCGACGAAGTCGCGGGCGTTCAGGTATTGCACCAGCTGGTAGCCGAGGCCCTTCCACTCGAAGGTGGATTCGGTGAGGACGGCGCCGCCGAGGAGGAGGGCAATCTGGAGCCCCATGACAGTGATGATCGGGATGAGGGCAGGCTTGTAGGCATGCTTGGTCACGAGCCGGTAATTACTGACGCCACGGGACCTGCCGGCTTCGACGTAATCCTTGCCGAGCGTGCCGATGACGTTGGTGCGGACCAGCCGCAGGAAGACCCCTGCCGTCAGAAGCCCGAGGGTGAGTGCGGGGAGAACTGAATGGGCCGCTACATCGCCGAACGCGGCCATGTTGCCGCTGCGCAAGGCATCCAGCCAGTAGATCCCGGTCGGTGCGGCCAGGCTTCCCATAGCCAGTTCGGTCCTGGTGGAGGCCCGTCCTGCGACGGGCAGCCAGCCCAGCCAGACGGAGAAGGCCAGCTTCATCAGCAGGCCGGCGAAGAACACCGGGGTCGCGTAGCAGAGGATGGCGAAGAACCGCAGGAATGCGTCCGGAGCCTTGTCGCGCCGGTAGGCGGCGATCAGCCCGAGCGGGATGCCGACCAACAGCGCCACGATGAGGGCATTGATGGCCAGTTCCAGGGTTGCCGTGCCAAACGTGATGATCATTTCGACCACAGGGCGGCGGTCGGTGATGGTGGTGCCGAAGTTGCCGGTCGCCACCTGGCCAACGTATTCGAGGTACTGCACGAGGATCGGGCGGTCGTAGCCGGCGTCGTGGATGCGCTGCGCGAGCGCCTCCGGCGGAAGCCTGCCGCCCTGGGCTGCAGTGATGGGGTCGCCGATGACCCGCATCAGGAAGAAGACCAAAGTCACCAGAATGAAAATGGTCGGAATGATCAGGAAGAACCGGATCAGGATGTAGGTCCCCAAGCCCCCACCCGAGGATTTTTTCTTGGACGGAAGAAGTCCGTCGGCGTCGTTTAGCGGCGCCTCAGTCAATGTTGTCATTGGTACCTAAGATTGTGCTGTCGCGGCCTTGGGCGGGCCGGCGTGAACTGCAGGATGCGGCAATGACCAGCAAWGGCGGGGCGCCTCGAGGGCGCCCCGCCTCGCAGGCTGGTCAGGACAGCAGGGCTGCAGCCTTACTTGGAAATAGTTCCCAAACGGAACTTGAAGGAGGCATCGAGGGTGGAATCGACACCCTTGACACCGCTGCCGGAAATGGCAACCTGCGCGCCCTGGAGCAACGGAAGCGTGGAGATGTCCTTGGCGAGGGCATTCTGCGCATCCTTGATCGTGGACTCGCGTTCAGTCTTATCGACGGTGGTGAGCTGCTTGCTGATCAGGTCGTTGACGGTGGGGTTGTTGTAGTGGTTCTTCAGGAAGCCGCCCTCCGGGAAGAACGGGGTCAGGTAGTTGTCGGCGTCACTGAAGTCGGGGAACCAGCCAAACTGGAACAGCGGGTATTCGTCGGCGCGGCTGGCCTTGCTGTAGGTGACCCATTCCGTGGACTGCAGGTTGACCTTGAACAAACCGGACTTCTCCAGCTGGTCCTTGATCATGGCGTACTCATCGCCGGAGGACTTGCCGTAGTGGTCCGGGTTGTACTGAAGGTTCATCGAGACAGGGGTCGTCACACCGGCGTCGGCCAGGACCTTCTTGGCCTTGTCCAGGCTCGGCTTGCCGGCGTCGCCGTAGGCGTCCTTGAACGATTCGTTGGCGCCCAGGAAGCCGTTGGGAACGTTGGAGTACAGCGGCAGGTAGGTGCCCTTGTAGACCTGGTCCGCGATGGACTGCCGGTCAACGAGGTTCGCGATGGCCTGGCGGACGGCGAGCGCCTTGGCCGGATCGGCGTCGGCAGCCTTGGCACCGAACGGCATCGTGTCGAAGTTGAACGTGATGTAGCGGATTTCGCCGCCGGGGCCAACGTTGACCTTGACCTTGGAGTCCTTCTTGAGGTCATCGACGTCGGTGGCGCTCAGGCTGCGGTTCGCGACGTCGATGTTGCCCTGCTGGATGTCCAGCTTCATGTTGGTGGGGTCGGCGTAGTACTTGATCGTGGCGGCGTCGTTGGCCGGCTTGCCGAGAACCCCCTGGTAGTCAGGGAATGCCTTGAAGCTGACCAGCTCGTTCTTCTTGTACGTGTCGATCACGTACTGGCCGTAGAACGCCTTGGCCTTGACGATCGAGTCGTCGTCAAGCAGTTTGTCGGCCGGGAAGACTTCATCGTCTACGATCGGCGCGGCGGGGCTGCTGAGGATCTGAGCGAAGGTCTGGTCGTTCGCCTGCTTCAGCTTGAAGACCACGGTGTTGGCATCGGGGGCGGTGATGCTTTCGATGTTGGTCAGCAGGCTTGCGGGACCGGCGGGATCGTTGATCTTGGTCTGCCGGTCGAAGGAGAACTTGACGTCCTTGGAGTCGAGCGTGTGGCCGTTGGCCCACTTGAGGCCCGGCTTGAGCTTGACCGTGTACTCGTTCGGCGAGGTGAAGGACGCGGACTCGGCCAGGTCCGGCACGGGATCTGCGCTGCCGGGCTTCGAGTTGAGGAGGAAGGAGTAGATCTGGTTCATCACCATGAACGAACCGTTGTCATACGCGCCCGCCGGATCCAAGGCAGTGACCTTGTCCGTGGTGCCGTAGGCGATCGGACCGCTTGCTRCGGCTGATGACCCGCCAGCGCCCCCGGTCGGCCCTGTGCAGGCCGTCAGTGCAAAGGCGGAAACCCCGGCCAGCGCGATGACGCTGTGCCAGGCCTTTTTGTTCATTGCCATCTGTGAACTTTCTGTTCGATGCGTTCTAGCGCAACCCGAAGTGAAACGACTGACTCGTCGGGCGGCACGCTTTGCTGATCCCTAGATTCAACCAGACGATCATTCGGTGAAACGTTGCATTTTGTGAGTTGAGACACAAAATTTACACGATTCGAAGGTTTCTCTCATTTTCTTCAGGATTCCGCCCGGATCTTCGGCAGGGCCCTGCGCATCCGGGCGCCGTGGACGGCCGGGTAGTCTGACGACGACGGAGGGTGCAGACGACGAAGGGCCCCGCCAACTGGCGGGACCCTTTGCTGGAGTCGGTGGGGCGGGCGGCTAGAGCGCGGCCCTCTGCAGCGAGCGCGCGGCATCGATCGTGGCCTGGCCGAGCACGCGGCTGCCCTGGTAGAGCACCACCGTCTGGCCGGGGGCCACGCCGCGCAGCGGCTCGGTGAGGGTGAGCACAAGCTCGTTGTCCGCCATGTGTGCGCGGGCAGGGACGGGGTCGCCGTGGGCGCGGACCTGGGCGTAGCAGTCAAACTCTTCGCCGGTCGCCACCTCGGCGATGGGCAGCCCCGCCCAGGAGACCTTGATGCCTCGGATTTCGTCGATGGCGAGCAGGGCCTCCGGGCCCACCACCACCTTGTTCTCCTTGGGCCGGATCTCCAGCACGAACCTCGGCTTGCCGTCCGCGGCCGGGGTGCCGAGCTTCAGCCCGCGGCGCTGGCCCACGGTGAACGCGTTGGCGCCCGGGTGCTCGCCGACCTTCGCGCCGGATTCGTCCACGATGTCCCCCGTGGTCATTTCAATCTTCTCGGCGAGCCAGCCGGCGGTGTCGCCGTCGGGAATGAAACAGATGTCGTGGCTGTCCGGCTTGTTCGCCACGGAGAGGCCGCGGCGCTCCGCCTCCGCGCGGACCTCGGCCTTGGACGGCGTCTCGGCCAGCGGGAACATCGAGTGCTTGAGCTGTTCGTGGGTCAGCACCCCCAGCACATAGCTCTGGTCCTTGGCCCAGTCCGCAGCGCGGTGCAGTTCGGGGTTGCCGTCCGCGTCCGTGATGACCTTCGCGTAGTGGCCGGTGCACACGGCATCGAAGCCCAGGGCGATGGCCTTCTCCAGCAGGGCGGCGAACTTGATCCGCTCGTTGCAGCGCATGCAGGGATTGGGGGTGCGGCCTGCGGCGTACTCATCGATGAAGTCCTGGACGACATCTTCCTTGAACCGTTCGGAAAAGTCCCAGACGTAGTAAGGGATCCCGAGGATGTCGCACGCGCGCCAGGCGTCGCGGGAGTCCTCGATCGTGCAGCAGCCGCGGCTGCCGGTTCGCAGGGTGCCCGGCATCCGGGACAGCGCGAGGTGGACGCCGACGACGTCGTGCCCCGCCTCGACGGCGCGGGCGGCGGCAACGGCGGAATCGACGCCGCCACTCATGGCTGCAAGAACTCGCATACTGGCTTTCTCTAGGGTTCGGGGTGTCACAGGCTCCGGGGCTGCTGTTCGCAGCTGCGGTGCTGCCGGGCTTTTATTGCTGGGCTACTGCCGGGCTTTCACTGCTGGGTTGAACCGCAGTGCTACTGCTGGTCCCTGGAAATAGCACAATGCCTGCCCCGCCATTCTATCGCCACGCCGAATCCTCCCCAAAAAGCCTTGACGAGACCGCCTCCCCCTTCTAGCGTCAGGACAAGCGGTTTTAGAAAACGGAAGCGCGCCGACGCGGGAATCGAGCGGACATGGCTGTCGGGAACATCGTGATCGTGGGCGGCGGGCTGGCCGGCGCCACCGCCGCCAAAACATTGCGGGCGGAAGGTTTCAGCGGTCCGGTGGTGCTGGTGGCCGCCGAGTCCCACCAGCCGTACCTGCGCCCGCCGCTGTCCAAGGAGTACCTGCTGGGCAAGGCCGGCGACGACGCCCTGCCGGTGGTGCCCGAGGACTGGTACGACGCGAACGAGGTCGACCTCCGGCTCGGCGTCCAGGTCACGGCGCTGGACCCGGCTGCCCGCGCCGTGGTTCTGGATGACGGGCGGCGGCTGGAGTACGGCTCACTCCTGCTTGCCACGGGAGCGCGGCCCAGGACCATCCCGCTRCCCGGCAGCGGGCTCGAGGGCGTCAGCACATTCCGGACGGTCGAAGACAGCCGGCGTCTGCACGCCCGCCTCGCCGGCGGCGGTTTGCACGTGGTCATGGTCGGGTCCGGCTGGATCGGGATGGAACTGGCCGCTGCCGCCAGCACCTTTGGAAACACCGTCACCCTGATGGGGCTGGAGGACGTGCCGCTGGGCGCGGCGATTGGCCCGGACCTGGGCGGCTTCTTCCGCGGGCTGCACGAGGCCCACGGGGTACGGTTCAGGCTTCCGGCGTCCGCTGCCGAGATTCAGGGGTGGTTTGGACGGGCGACGGCGGTGGTCACCGACTCGGGCGAAGTCCTGCCCGCCGACCTCGTGGTCATCGCCGTCGGCGTTGTGCCGGAGGTCGGTCTGGCCGAGGCGGCCGGGCTCGGGATCCGCAACGGCATCCTCACCGACGCGTCGCTGCGGACCTCGGCGCCCGGGATCTTCGCCGCCGGCGACGTCGCCAACGCCCTGCACCCGTTCACCGGGGAACACCACCGCAGCGAGCATTGGTCCAATGCCCTGAATGGCGGCAAGGTGGCAGCCAAGGCGATGCTCGGCCTCGACGCCACGCTGGACAGCATCCCGTACTTCTACACGGACCAGTACGACGTCAGCATGGAGTACTCGGGCTTCCCGACGCTCGTTGCCGGCCCGCCGGTCATCCGCGGCTCGCTTGCGGACAAGGAGTTCATTGCCTTCTGGCAGCGAGAAGGCCAGGTGATCGCCGGAATGAATGTCAACTGGCCCCGGGCCGCCAAGCCGCAGAAGGCGATCAAGGCGCTCATCAATGCCCGCACCGCCGTGAGCCCGGGCCTGCTTGCCGACTCCTCGGTACCCCTGGATCAGCTCCTGGATCAGCTCCTGGATTAGCTCCCTGCGGGGGCTTGACGGGCGGCCTCGCGCGCGACCGTTCCGGCGGTCTGGATGCTGGACTCGTGCCCGGCCATGCCGGCCTGTCGGGCCCGGGCGTAGGCGCCCGGCAACGCCGCGAGGAGGGCATCGACGTCGGCGTCGGTTGAGGAATGCCCGAGCGTAAAGCGCTGCGCCCCCCTCGCCGTGTCCTCGTCCAGGCCCATCGCCAGCAGCACATGGGAGGGCCTCGGAACACCTGCGGTGCAGGCGGAGCCCGTGGAGGATTCGACGCCGGCGAGGTCCAGCAGGAACAGCAGCGAGTCCCCTTCGCAGCCGGGGAACGTGAAATGCGCATTGCCGGGCAACCGCCCGGGGCCCGGGGCGCCCCGCAGGACGGCTTCGGGGACGGCCGCACGGACCCCCTCGATCAGCCGGTCGCGAAGGGCCGCGATCCTGGCGGCTTCCTTGGGGAGTCCCGCGGCAACGGCGTCGGCGGCCGCGGCAAACGCGGCGATCGAGGCGGTGTCCAGCGTCCCGGAGCGGACGTCGCGTTCCTGCCCGCCGCCATGCTGGACCGGGGTCAGCTTCACCGCCCGGCCCAGGATCAGCGCGCCCACGCCGACCGGTCCGCCGATCTTGTGCCCGGAGACGGACATGGCGTCCAGGCCCGTCCCGCGGAAGTCAACGGGCAGGGAGCCGAAGGCCTGGACGGCGTCGGAGTGGACGGGTACGCCGGCGGCGTGTGCCAGTTCCACAACCCGGGCGACGGGCTGGATGGTGCCGACCTCGTTGTTGGCCCACATGAGGCTCACCAGTGCGATCGAGCCCGGATCCCGGGACAGCTCGGCTTCGAGCACGGCCAGGTCCACGACGCCCGCGTCATCCACGGGGAGCCAGCACACTTCGGCGCCTTCATGCCGTTCGAGCCATTCGACGGTGTCCAGCACCGCGTGGTGTTCGACGGCGGAACAGAGGATGCGGGTCCGTGCCGGGTCCTCGGCACGGCGGGCCCAGTACAGGCCCTTGACCGCCAGGTTGTCCGCCTCGGTCCCGCCGGAGGTGAAGATGACCTCCGAGGGATGGGCGCCGGCGGCCGCAGCGAGCACTTCCCGCGCGTCCTCCACGGAGCGCCGGGCACGGCGGCCCGATCCATGCAGCGAGGACGGGTTGCCGGTCCGGGCCAGTTCGCGCGTCAGTGCGGCCAGCGCTTCCGGGGCGAGGGTGGTGGTGGCGGCGTGATCGAGGTAGGCAGGCACAGCCCAATTCTACCTGCGCGCGCCCGGGCCGCCGCGGCGCCAGGGCGAAGGCACAGTGTCAGGGCAAAGGCACAGTGCCAGGGCGAAGGCACCAGCCTGAGGCACAGTGAAGAGCCCGGTGACGGGCACGGGGCTGGTGTACATTCAAGCGGTGAAAGCGCCCCTCTGCCTTGTGCTGGCCACCTTGTTCTGGTCCGGCAATTTCGTCGTCGGACAGGCCGCCAGAGCCTCCATGACCCCGTTGGACCTGACCTTCTGGCGCTGGAGCCTGGCCGCCGTGCCGCTGCTGGTCCTGGCCCACCTCATCGAACGGCCCGACTGGGGTGCGGTGCTGCGCCGCTGGCCCGTGCTTCTGCTGCTGAGTGTCCTGGGCATGAGCGGCTACACGCTGCTGCTCTACGGCGCGCTCGGATTCACGTCCGCGATGAACGCCTCGCTGGTGACGGCCGCAAACCCGGCCCTCATTGTGGTCATGGCGATCGTCCTGCTCGGTGAGAAGACCACACGGCTGGGCTGGCTCGGCATCTGCCTGGGCCTGCTGGGTGTGCTGCTGGTCCTGACCCAGGGCGAGCTGGCCCGCGTGGTCAGCCTCGCCATCAACACCGGTGAGCTCATGATGATCGGCGCGATCATCGTCTGGGGCTTCTACACCATCGTTGCCCGCCGGCTGGCCGTGCCGCCCATCGCGGCCACAGCGGTGCAGGTGGTGATCGCAACCGTGACGCTGGCGCCGTTTGCCCTCGCCATGAACGTGCGTTTTCCCGACACCGCTGCCGAAGGCTGGTCGATGGCGTATATCGCCCTGTTCCCGTCCCTTGGTTCCTATCTCCTCTGGAATCTGGCGCTGAAAACCACCCCGTCCGGGACCGCCGGAAACTACCTCAACTTGATGGTGGTCTTCACCGCGATCATCACCGTGCTGCTCGGGACCCCGCTCACCCTCGTGCAGATCCTGGGCGGCCTCCTGGTGATCGCCGGCGTGCTGCTGACCGGAATCAAGGGCCAGGCCCGCAACGCCGGCCACCCCAGCGGCAGGGCCCAAACCGGACCGGCCGCCGCCGCTTCAGGCAGGCAGGGTCACTCAGGCAGCCCGGTCACGATGGAAGAATACGGGCACAGCACTGCCCGGGCCGCGCGCCGCCGTGCTCCCTGAGATCTTCAATGGCGAGCGCTTCGATCCGGCCCGGTTCGATCCCCAGGGCCATTGAGGCCCCGCCGAGAAAAGCTCCGTTCATGGCACACACCACGTCTGCGTGCCCGGCGGCGAGGCGATGGAACGGGCAGTTCAGCAGCACCAGTCCCCCGCCGCCGTCGTCCGCCGGGCAGTAGCCCTGCCCCGCCAGGAAGTCCGCGAACGGGCCGGCGCCATCGGGGCTGCCGGCGGAG
>NZ_JBFTZL010000063.1:0-19004 GCF_056406825.1 Arthrobacter sp. P1_A5
GGCGGCAACAGCCGAGGCGGCCGCGGTGATGCCGGCGGCGGCGAAGAACCCGCGCCGCGTGGTCGCCGGGCGCTCCGGTTCCTTCGCGGCGACGTCGGCGGCCCGGTCCGGCCATTCCTGCATCCGCCACAGCCGGGTGATCAGGAGCCGCAGCACCACCAGCCCGGCGACGGTGCCGATCAGGGAGGGAATGGCATCGACCGGCTTGACGCTGGCCCGCGTCACCACGCTGCCGACGATCACGGCGCCCATCAGCACCACCCCGGCCACACCCAGGGCCCATTTCCGGTACGCCACGATGCCGAGCACGCACGCCAGGAGCAGGATCGTGACCGCCATGCCGACGAACAATGCGGCCTTGTCGTTGGTGCCGAACGTTTCAACGGCGAAGTTCTTCATCCACAGCGGCGTGAAGTCGATGAACGTCGATCCCAGCGCAATCAGGGGTGTCGCCCGTGTGGTGAAGAACGCCCCGATCAGTTCCGCGACGGACAGGACGACGGCGGCCGCAGCCACTCCGGCCACCGCGGCCAGGGCTGTGGCGCCGCGCGACCGCTTGCTGGGCTTCATGCTGGGTTTGTTCATACATGCCATTCGTAGCCGTGCGCCCCGCGGATTGTCCGGCGCCGGGCTTGGCTCCGGGGCGTGGGCCTGCCCTCCTGCCGGACCCTGGCGTGGACATGCCCCGCGGTCCCCGGGACATGTCCAGCCTTGGGGCCCGGGCGTGGGCATGTTCTCCGGCACCACGGGACATGTCCAGCCCTGGGGCCCGGGCGTGGGCATGATTTCCGGCACCACGGGACATGTCCAGCCCTGGGACCCGGGCATGGGCATGGTGGCATTGTGCCCATTGGACGTGGCCGGGACTGGGCATATCCGCGGGTGGCCCCGGTGCCCGGCGCCGCCGAGCCGCGGATTGCCCGGTGCCCGCGAGGCGCCGCGGCGAAAATTGAGCATGTCCAGCGGCCGACACAGCTTAGGAGCCTTCGGGGTGCACCACGTACCCTTGGAGACTGTGAAGGTACTTGTCATCGGCCCCGGCGGCCGCGAACACGCCATTGTCCGATCCTTGCTTGCAGACCCGAACGTTTCCGAGGTCCACGCGGCCCCGGGCAACGCCGGCATCAGCGCGCTGGTCCCCACATAYGAGATCGACGCGAACGATCCCGACGCCGTCGCCGCGCTGGCCCTCAAGCTCACCGTTGACCTGGTGGTGGTCGGTCCGGAGGCGCCCCTCGCCGCCGGCGTGTCCGACGCCGTCCGCGCCGCCGGCGTCCCGGTCTTCGGCCCCAGCAAGGCCGCGGCCCAGCTGGAAGCGTCCAAGGCCTTCGCCAAGGAAGTCATGGCCGAGGCCGGCGTGCCCACCGCAATGGCCCGCGTCGCCTCCAACGCCGGGGAAGCCGCCGACGCCCTCGATACCTTCGGCGCCCCGTACGTCGTCAAGGACGACGGGCTCGCGGCCGGCAAGGGCGTCGTGGTCACCTCCAACCGCGACGAGGCCCTCGCGCATGCCCAGACCTGCTTCGACGCGGGCGGCACCGTGGTGATCGAGGAGTTCCTGGACGGACCCGAGGTCTCCGTGTTCGTCCTTTGCGACGGCACCAACACCGTTGCCCTGTCCCCGGCGCAGGACTTCAAGCGCATCTTCGACAACGACGAGGGCCCAAACACCGGCGGCATGGGCGCGTACACACCGCTGGAATGGGCCCCCGAAGGCCTCGTGCAGGAAGTGATCGACCGCGTCGCCCAGCCCACGGTCAACCAGATGGCGCACCGCGGCACCCCGTTTGTGGGCGTCCTCTTCGTCGGCCTCGCCCTGACCTCGCGCGGCACGCGGGTCATCGAATTCAACGTCCGGTTCGGCGATCCCGAAACCCAGGCCGTCCTCGCCCGGCTCAAGACGCCCCTCGGCGGGCTGCTCATGGCCGCGGCCAAGGGCGAGCTGGACAAGGTGCAGCCGCTGCGCTGGTCCAAGGACACGGCCGTCGCCGTCGTCGTGGCCGCCGAAAACTACCCCGACACCCCGCGGACGGGCGACCGCATCCGGGGCCTGAAGAAGGTCGACGCCCTGGACGGCGTCCACGTGATCCACGCCGGGACCAAGCTCGACGGCGAAGGCAAGGTCGTGTCCGCCGGCGGCCGCGTCCTGGCTGTGGTGGCGCTGGGCACGGACCTCGTGGAGGCCCGGGAGCGGGCGTACGACGGCGTCGAGCTCGTCCAGCTGGACGGCAGCCAGTTCCGCACTGACATCGGCGGCAAGGCCGCCCGCGGCCAGATCCGGGTAGCCGGGCCGGGAACCGCGGCCGCGTCGAAAGCGAAGGCATGAACGTGACCGAATCCGCAGCGCCGACGCCCGGCACCCAGCCCGAGACCACGCCTGAGACCACGCCTGAGACCGTGCCTGAGACCATGCCTGAGACCGTGCCTGAGACCGTGACCAAGGGCGGGCTCGACACCGCCACGCAGGACCTGCCCGGCTGGCGGCACGTCTACTCCGGCAAGGTTCGCGACCTTTACGTCCCCGCGGATCCGGCCGTCGCGGAACGCTTCGGCCAGGATTGTGTCCTGGTGGTGGCCAGCGACCGGATCAGTGCGTTCGACCACGTCCTGGCCAGCGAGATCCCGGACAAGGGCCGCATCCTGACCCAGCTGAGCCTGTGGTGGTTCGACCAGCTCGACGTCGCGCACCACGTCCTCGCCTCCACGGCCGACGACGGGGTCCCCGCCGCCGTCGAGGGCCGGGCAATGATCTGCAAGAAGCTGGACATGTTCCCGGTCGAATGCATCGCCCGCGGCTACCTCACCGGCACCGGGCTCGCTGAGTACCGCGCGTCGGGCACAGTGTGCAGCATCCCGCTGCCAGCCGGCCTGGTTGACGGGTCACGGCTGCAGGAGGCGATCTTCACGCCGTCGGCCAAGGCCGAGGTGGGCGAGCACGACGAGAACATCACTTATGACGCCGTCGTGGGCCTCGTGGGTGCGGACGTCGCGGCGGACCTGAGCAGGCTGACCCTGAAGATCTATACCAAGGCCGAGGAAATCGCGCGCGGCCGCGGCATCATCCTGGCGGACACCAAGGTGGAGTTCGGCCTCGACGCGGCGACCGGTGTCATCACCCTCGGCGACGAAGTGCTGACCCCGGATTCCTCACGGTTTTGGGATGCGGCCACGTACCAGCCCGGGCAGGCGCAGCCGTCCTATGACAAGCAGTATGTGCGCGACTGGCTGACCTCGCCGGAGTCGGGCTGGGACAAGGCCTCGGACACGCCCCCGCCCGTCCTTCCGGCCGACGTCGTGGCGCGCACCCGCAGCCGCTACGTGGAGGCCTACGAGAAGCTCACCGGCCGGACGTTCGCCTAATCTAGCCCGGCCGGCCGGCCGTTCGCCTAGCCGAGACGTTCGCCTTGCCGGGCCGTTCGCCTGGCAAGGCCGGGGCTAGGCTTCCGCGGAAGCGGCCTCGGCCCGGCGCTGGGCGAGCTTGATCTCGAGCACGGCGTCCAGCGCCTGCTGGACCCGGTCCGAGGCGCCCGCCGCACTGAACTCCTTCTGGGCTTCCTCGAGGTACACCAGCGCCTCCGCGGCCTCCCCGGCAGCCTTGAGCGCCTTCCCCAGCAGCAGGGAGACCTCGCCGGCCGTGTGCCGGGCCAGAGCCTCCCGCTCGGCATGGATCTCGCGCAGCTTCTGGACGGCGGCCACGATGTCGCCCGTGAGGTAGAGCCAGCGGGCCCGGATGAAGGCGACCTCCAGCTGGTCGGTCTTGTTGCCGCCGACAATCGACAGGGCCAGTTCGGCGCGCTCGATCGATGAGAGCGTCTCGGGTTCGACGATTCCCGAGGACAGGCGGACGGCGGCGGAGGCCTTGTTGAACCGGGCCCATAGGTCGATATCGTTGGCCGGGGAGAGCAGTCGGCCGGCCCGCTCGTGGTACTTGATCCCCTCGGGATAGTCGTGGCGCATGAAGGCCACGTTGCCGATCACCCAGGCCACCTCGCCGGCGAGCTGGGACATCGAGTGGTCGTCCATCTGGTCGTTCATGGCCTGGCAGTACTCCCAGGCCTCATCGAGCCGGCCGCTCTCGGCCAGGGCACCAATCAGGGCGCGGAGGGCGCCGATGATCATGGTGGAGCCTTTGGGCAGCTGTGCGCAGAGCCGCACCGCTTCCTGCGCATGCTCGACGGCGGCAGTGAGCTGCCCCTGGCCCTGCGAGGCTGCGGCGAGCATCTGTTGGGCCCGGACGCCGAGCCCGGCCGACTCCGCGGCCATCGGGTGCTCCAGGAGATTCTGGACCACGTCCTTGCACTCCTGCCAGAGGCCCTGCTTGATCAGGCACTCGGCCTGCATATAGGTCATGTTCCACCACGCGCTGGTGTTCTTGGCCTCGAGAGCGATCTTGGCGGCGGCGGCGGCGTGGGTGGCGGCCACGGGGTAGTCCCGGAGGTCCCAGGCCTGCCGGGCATACAGTCCCGCGAGCACGTATTCGGCGTCGCTGACGGACACCGGCTGGCTCCAGGCCTCGAGCGCCTTGGGGGCCAGTTCAAGCCGGCGGGCAAGCTCCTCGATGACATCGGCGGTCGGCTCGCGGCGTCCGGTTTCCAGCAGAGAAATGTAGCTGGGGGAGTACAGGTCACGGCCCAACTCCGCCTGCGTCAGGCCCCGTTCGAGCCGTTCCGCGCGGAGCTTCTCCCCAAATCCGTTCCCCACGGATACCTCCTAATTCCGGACATTCTTTGTACTAAATGCTTGACAGTCTCTGTAGAAACCATTTTACAATGTGTGTCAACAAGGGTAGTGCTGACTTGGTTAAGGAACCCCAACCCATATTGAGGAAACTTATGTTGAAGAAGATTGCAGCCGGCGCCGTTTTGGCGGGCGCACTGGCATTCTCCGCCGCGGCCCCGGCCGTGCTGTCCGCTGCTTCACTTACCGATGTCTCAGACGTTGCCGCCGTCGGCAACTGGCCCGACCCCATGCGCACCGCCCAGGCGGTGGGCAACTGGCCCGACCCCATGACCCACTCGCTGAATGTCGGCAACTGGCCCGACCCTATGTAACAAGCCCGATGTAACAGCCCCGATATGGCAGGCCCGGCGCAGCAACGTCCGGCGGCCCGTGGCACGGATATCCGGCACAGCCCCGGGAGGTTTCCTCCCGGGGCTGCGTTGTGTCCGGAGGCGGGGCAGGGCGCCGGGCCGGGCCGATCGCCGGTGCCGGGTCATGAAATCGCGCCGAACCTGCAGCCGGACCTACAGTCGGACATACAAAAGAGGACCCTCCGTGTGGAGGGCCCTCTTTGTGTTTGGTCGGGATGACAGGATTTGAACCTGCGACCTCGTCGTCCCGAACGACGCGCGCTACCAAGCTGCGCCACATCCCGATCCGTTGCTTCAAAAGCAACTTCACAAGAGTATCCGATCATGGCCCCGGATGTGAAATCGGGCGTCGGCCGGGATGTGTCCCGCCGTCGTTCCGGCCCGGACGCCGACCGGTCCCGGCAGGCGCTGTTCAGACCAGCGAGTCTTTCCAGGCGCCGTGGAGCCGGGCGAAGGCGCCGCCGTCGCCGATCAGTTGCTCCGGGGTGCCGTCCTCCACGACGCGTCCGTCGTGCACCACCAGCACCCGGTCTGCCGTCTCCACGGTGGAGAGCCGGTGGGCAATGATCAGCGCCGTCCGCCCGGCACCGGGGGCCGAGTCCGGGCCGGGGGCCGGGTCTGCAACGGGTTGTCCGCCGCCCGCCTGTCCACCGGACGGCCGCTGGCCTGCCTCCCGGGTGCCGGCCTCCCGCGTCCCGCGCAGGAGCCCCGCGAGGCCCTGCTGGACCATGCGCTCCGACGGGATGTCCAGCGAGGACGTTGCCTCGTCCAGGATCAGCACGGCCGGGCGGGCCAGAAACGCGCGGGCGAAGCTGATCAGCTGGCGCTGCCCGGCGGAGACACGGCCGCCGCGCTTGTTGACGTCGGTGTCGTAGCCGTCCGGCAGTTCCATGATGAAGGCGTGCGCCCCCACCGCCCGGGCCGCGTCCTCGATCTCCGCTCGCGAGGCTTCGGGCCGGCCCAGGGCGATGTTGTCCGCCACGGAGCCGCTGAACAGGAAGGCCTCCTGGGTGACCATGACGACGTTCCGGCGCAGGTCCTCGGTGCTGAGCTGGCGCAGGTCCACGCCGTCGAGGGTCAAGGACCCGGCGGAGACGTCGTAGAAGCGGGCAATCAGCTTCGCGAGAGTGGATTTGCCGGCGCCGGTCTGCCCGACGAGCGCGACCGTCTGCCCGGCGGGGATGTGCAGGTCCAGCCTCGGGATGACCACCGGGCCGTCGCCGTAGCGGAATTCAACGCCGTTGAAATCGATGCTGCCCCGCGCGTCGTACAGGGCCGCGGGTGTTTTCGGCGGTCTGACAGTGGGCCGCTCCTCGAGCAGGCCCGAGACCTTTTCCAGGGCCGCCTGTGCGCTTTGGAAGGAGTTGTAGAACATGGCCATCTGGTCCACCGGCTGGAAGAAGCGCTTGGCGGACAGGATCAGGGCCAGGAGCACGCCGACCTCCAGGTCGCCGCTGAGGACCCGGAAGCCGCCGGTGAGCAGCACGAGGGCCACGCACACGTTCCCGATCAGCACCAGCCCCGGCTGGAAGATGCCGTTGAGGTTGATGGAGCGGACGGTCGCGCGGCGGTAGTCCTCCGACAGTTCGGAGTAGCCCGCGGCATTCTCGCGTTCCTTCCGGAAGGCCTTCACGGCGCGGATCCCGGTCATGGTCTCCACGAAGTGCACGATCAGCCGGGCCGAGACCACCCGGGATTCGCGGAAGGCGATCTGGGAGTGCTTCTGGTACCAGCGGGCCAGGAAATACATCGGCACGCCGGCGGCCAGCACCAGCACGCCGCTGCGCCAGTCCAGGGCGAACACCGTCACGGCGGTAAACGCCATGAACAGCATTCCCGAGGCCAGCGAGCTCACGCCGGAGTCCAGGAGTTCGCGCAGGGCCTCCAGGTCCGAGGTCTGCCGGGCGATGATGCGCCCCGAGGTGTATTTCTCGTGGAATTCCAGGCTCAGCCGCTGCGTGTGGCGGAAGACCCGGACGCGGAGGTCCAGCAGCATCGCCTGGCTGAGCCGCGCCGTCGAGGTCACGTACAGGGCGGTCAGGCCGGCCGCCACGACGGCCGCTGCAAGGTAGGCGGCCCCGGTCAGCACCAGGGGAAGGTTGTCGCCGGCGCGCACGGCGGGCAGGGCTTGGTCGATGCCGAAGGCGATCAGGGCCGGCCCGGCCACGCGGGCGGCCTGGGACAGGACGACGGCGCCGATCGTCAGCCAGAACCGGGCCCGGACGGGGCGGATCAGGGAGCCCAGGAGGGTCAGGGAGCGCCGCCGGACGGCCTTGCTTTCGTTCCTGCTGAGGTGCGCGTTGTCCTCATTGGCGGTGCCGAACGTTGCGCTGCTCATCGGGAAATCTCCTCGGACTGGTCCTCGAGGGCGGACAATTCTGAATCCAGGTCCCGCGGTTCCGGGTCCAGGCTGGCGATCACGTAGCGGTAATGGCTGTTCCTGGCGAGCAGCTCCGCATGGGTTCCGACGGCGGCGATCCGGCCGTCCTCGAGCAGGGCCACCCGGTCGGCCAGCGCCACCGTGGAAGGCCTGTGGGCCACGATCAGCGTGGTCGTGTCCGCGAGGACTTTGCGCAGCCGGGCCTCGACGAGGACCTCGGTGTTCACGTCCAGCGCCGAGAGCGGGTCGTCCAGGACCAGCACAGCCGGTTTCGCGGCGATGGCCCGGGCCAGGGCGATGCGCTGGCGCTGGCCGCCGGAGAGGCTGAGGCCCTCCTCGCCGATCAGGGTATCCACCCCGTCCGGCAGGGAGTAGGCGAAGTGGGCCTGGGCGACGTCGAGGGCTTCCTCCAGGGCCGCGTCGCGGCCCTCCGCCGATCCGGCGTCGGGCGCGCCGAGCAGGACGTTGTCCCGGACGGAGCTGGAGAACAGCGTGGTGTCCTCAAACGCCACGGAGACCACGGTGCGCAGGTCCTCCACCGCGAACTCGCGCAGGTCCACCCCGTCGATGGTGATGGCACCGCCGGTGACGTCATAGAGGCGGGGGACCAGCTGGAGCAGGGCGCTCTTGCCGCCGCCCGTGATGCCCACGAGGGCCATGGTTTCGCCGGGGCGGATGTCCAAGGTGATGTCCTTGAGGATCGGCTTGTCCGGGGCGTCCTCGAACGCGAACGAGGCATTGCGGAAGCTGAGGGCACCCTTGAGGCCGGCGGGGCKGCGGGGCTGGTCCGGGCTGGTGATGGTGTTCTGCGCGTCCATGACCTCGAAGTGCCGGTCCACCGCGGACTTCGCGGTGAGGGCCATCGCCAGCAGCATGCCGCAGAACTCGACCGGCGCGGCAACCACGGCGGCGGTGGCGAAGAAGGCCACCAGGGACCCGATGGAGAGCTGGTCCGTGGAGGCCAGCAGGATGCCGACGACGAGGCCGGCCCCGAGCGCGAGTTCGGGCAGGAGCGTCACCACCAGGCTGAAGGTGGCCAGGTGCTTGGCCTTGGCGATCTCGGTCTGGCGGAGTTCCTCGGCCTGTTCGTTGAAGTTCTCCAGGGCCTCCCGGCTGCGGCCGAAGGCCTTCAGGACGCGGATGCCGTGCACGGATTCCTCGACCGTGGTGGCGAGGTCCCCTGCCTGGTCCTGGCTGCGCCGGGCCACCTTGCTGAACCGGGTGCGGAAGCGGAATCCGTAGATCATGATCGGCACGGCGGCGGCCAGGAAGATCAGGGCCAGCTGCCAGCTCATGGCAAACATCACGGCGACGCCGATCACCACGGTGAGCGTCGTGACCACCAGCATGATGGCGCCGAAGGCCATCCAGCGGCGCAGGAAGTTCAGGTCCGTCATGGCCCGGGACAGCAGCTGACCGGAGCCCCAGCGGTCATGGAAGGAAACCGTGAGGTCCTGCAGATGTCCGTAGAGCGAGACCCGCATCCGGGTCTCGACGGTGGTGGCGGGATTGATGACGAACTGCCGGCGCAGGGCCACGAGGCCCGCCTCGGCGATGCCCAGGACCAGGATGAGGAGCGAGGCAGTCCAGACGGCTTCCGCGCTGCCGCCGGGGGTCAGGGACTCGTTGACCAGCACGCGCAGCACCTGCGGGATGGCCAGTGCCATGACGCTGGCCAGCAGCGCACAGAGCAGGCCCATGACCAGCCGGGGCAGGATTGGCCTGACGTGCGGGTAGAGACGGCTGATGGAGGTGAAGAATGAGCTCTGCTTGGCCATGCCTGCTTCTTAAGACGCCCGTGCATAGATCGCACCGTTGAATGTAGTTTCCTGTAGCAACTACCCTAGGCCATCGGGTGACGGGATTCACACGTTGTTCAGCGCTCCCAGCATCTCGCCCAGTCATTGCGATCCGCAATGGGGTACGGATGGCTGGGCACCCCGGGACATGTCCAGTGGTGCCGCGCCCGGTGGGACATGTCCAGTGGGGGTGCCGCGTCCGGTGGGACATGTCCAGTGGTGGCCGTGGCGGGTGGGCATGGTGGGTCTATGCCCATTGCTCGCGACCGGGGGAGGGCATGTCCCGTGGGGCCGGCGCGAGGGGAGGACATTTCCACCCGCCAGACCGCCAGACCGCAGGACGGGCAGGACTGGCTGCGGCCACGCCTAGGCGCGGGAGGTCAGCGTTAGCAGAACGGCTTCGGGCCGGCAGGCAATGCGGACCGGGGCGAAGCGGGACGTGCCGATGCCGCCCGAGACGTTCACCGGCGTCGTTCTCCCGTTGCTCTCCCAGGTGTGCAGCCCCCGGGCCCGCCAGGTGGGCAGATCGCAGTTGGTGACCAGGGCCCCGTAGCCCGGGACGCAGATCTGGCCGCCGTGGGTGTGGCCGGCCAGGAGGAGGTGGGCGCCGGCTTCGGTGAAGTGGTCGAGGACGCGCTGGTAGGGTGCGTGCGCGACGGCGATGCGCAGGTGCGGGTCGGCGTCCCTGCCCTTGGTCCCGCGTGGCCAGCCCGCGTACCGTTCGAGGCGCAGGTGCGGATCGTCGACGCCGGAGAAGTCGAAGCGCACGCCCTTAAGCACCACCGACTGGCAGCGGTTGGTCAGGTCCACCCAGCCGGACATGCCGAACTCGGAACGCAGCCGGGGCCAGTCGAGCCTTTCCGGGTGCTTGCGCTCGCCCGAGGGCCCGAGCAAATATGACGCCGGGTTCTTCAGGCTCGGGCCAAAGTAGTCGTTCGAGCCGGGGACAAACACGCCGGGAAATTCCAGCAGGGGCCGCAGAGCCGCCACGAGGGGGTCCACGCCCTTGGCATGGCTGAGGTTGTCGCCCGTGTTCACCACGAGGTCCGGCCGCAGTTGCGCCAGGGAGGACAGCCACTGCGCCTTCCGGTGCTGGCCCGGAACGAAGTGGATATCGGACAGGTGCAGTATCCGGAACGGGCCGAACCCGGCCGGCAGAATGGGGAGGGTTTCCTCCCTGACCACAAACTGGTTCTTCTCCCACAGCCCGTAGCCGGTAGCGGCCGCCCCCGCCGCCGTCCCGATCGCGGCGGTCACGGCAAAGCCGCGTCCGATGCTTCGAACGCGGCTCGCCAGATGATTGCCCAGGGTCATCGGCTACTTCTTGCCGGAGGACTTCGTGGGTGCCGGTGCCGGGTCGGCGGACGGTTGCGTGGCCGGCTCGGTGCTCTTCCCGGTCGGAATGGTGGTCCGCGGCACTGTTACCGGGTCCGGGACCGGGGCCGGGGAGTACAGCATGTCCGACGGCGGGGCCGGGAACGGATCGGTGCCGTAGGCCGGTGCCACCTGGGCCATGTAGTTCGAGAACTGCGGCCCGGCGATCATGTAACCGTCGATGCCCTTGTAGAAGTTGCCGTTGATSGTGACATTCTGCCCGGCRCGCTTCTGGTCGCCCAGGGGATCGCCAAACCACGTGGCCGTCGCGAGGCCGCTGGTGTAGCCCGCCACCCAGGTAGAGCTGTTGTTGTCGTTGGTGCCCGTCTTCGCCGCAATSGGGAARKTGGTCCKGGTCGAAATCCGGGGCACAATGAGCGAGCCCGAGCCGCGGTTGAGCACTTCCTGCATAGCGTACGCGACGCCGTGGGCCACCTCGGGCTTGATCGCGTCCCTGCAGTTGGGTGATTGGGCCGGCAGTTGGGCGCCGGTCGCGTCTGTTACCGACTCGATGGCCATCGGTTCACAGTACTTGCCATTGTTGGCGAAGGTGGCGAATGCGCTGGCCATGGTCAGCGGCGCCGTCTGGGTGGACCCGATGAGGTTGCCGAGGGTGGTCATCGGCACCGGGGGGTTGGGGTTGTCCGCGCTCGGCAGCCCGCCGTGGATGCCSACTGCGTCSACGACCTTCTGGATCCCGCAGAGGTCCACCTGGGCGGCSGWRGCGAACGTGATGGTGTTGATGGAGTTCGCCAGGCCGTCAAGGACGGACATGTACTTGTAGTGGGTCTCGTCGGCGTTCTGTAGGTCGTAGCTCCCGTTGGACGCGTCATACCAGCCGGTGGTCGGTGCCGGGCAGGTGTTCTTCCAAGGGAAATTCTGTGGATATCGCCGCACGGCGCCGTTGAGCTGGGTGCTCATCGACTTGCCCTCGTTGAGCCACTCCGCGAACGTAAACGGCTTCATCGTGGATCCGGGCTGGAAGCCGCCGAGGCCGTTGAGGTCATTGCCCTTGGCATCCTGCACGTCCACGTTGAAATTCTGGGTCTGGTCGAACTTGCCGTCGGCCGGGAACCAGACGGTGTTCTGGGCCATGGAGACGATCTTGCCGGATCCCGGCTGCACGGACACCAGCGAGGCGCCCCACTTGTCCGGGTTCGCGCCGGCCGACCCGTCCACCTGGGCCTGCGCCACGGACTGGGCCTTCGGATCCAGCGTGGTCTTGATGGTCAGGCCGCCGCGGAAGATCTTCCGCTCACGCTCGGCCGCGTCGGCCCCGTAGGCCGGGTTGTTCAGGAGCAGGTGGAGCACGTAGTCGCAGAAGTACGGCGCCGTCTGTGAATAGGCACAGCCCTGGCGGGGCTGGGTGACCTTGGTCTGCACCGGTGTCGCGACCGCTGCGTCGTAATCGGCCTGCTTGATCTTGCCCTGCGTCAGCATCGCGCGGAGCACGAGGTCGCGACGGACCTTGGCGTTCTCCGGATTGGTGATCGGGTCATAGTAGGAGGGGCTGTTCACGACGCCGGCCAGCAGGGCCGCCTGCGGCAGGGTCAGGTCCTTGGCCGTGGTGCTGAAGAAGAACTTGGACGCGGCTTCGATGCCGTAAGCGTCCCGGTTGAAGAAGACGATGTTCAGGTAGCCCTCGAGGATCTGCTCCTTGGTGAACTTCTTCTCCAGCGCGATGGCCAGCTTCATTTCACGGAGCTTGTCCCCGACGCCCTTGTTGACGCCGTTGAGCAGGACCTCGCTGCCCTTGCCTTCGGCCTCCAGCGAGGAGTTGATGACGTTGTTCACGTACTGCTGCGTAATCGTGGACGCGCCCTGCTTGTTGCCGCGGGCGGTGCTCACGAGCGCGCGCAGGATGCCGGTGGTGTCCACACCGCCGTGCTCGTAGAAGCGGCTGTCCTCGATGGCGATGATCGCGTCCTTGATGTGCGGTGACATCTGGTCCAGCGAAACACGGGTGCGGTTTTCCGCGTAGAGGTTGGCGATCGGGCTGCCGTCGGACGCCAGGATCGTGGTCGACTGGCTCGGCGGATCGACCTTCAGCTCTGCGGGGAGCGTGTCAAAGAACTGGATCGAACCGCTCGCCGCGCTGCCCGAAACGGCCGCCGCGGGGACCAGGAGGCCCGCCACCAGGACACCGCAAATAGCGCTCACGCCCAGGAAAAGAAAGATCTTTCCGAGGGTGGTGGCCGTGTCGAATAAAGGGTTCTTGCCAGTCGCCATGTTTTCCACTTTACCGGCAACGACTAGGCTTTATGTCATGACCAAATGGGAGTACGCCACGATTCCGCTCATTATTCACGCCACAAAGCAGATCCTGGACCAGTGGGGTGACGACGGCTGGGAGCTCGTCCAGGTTGTTCCGGGACCCGATGGAAACGGCCTGGTTGCCTACCTGAAGCGGGAGAAGCAGTAGCCATGAGCACCCCCTCAGAAGCCGTTCCGGCCACGCCGGCGGGCGCGGAAAACATCTCCGAAAACACAGCCGGCGCAGCGAGCCCCACGGCCGGCGCGGGCGCGTCGTCCGCCGTCGAACAGCGCCTCGCGGAGCTGGGCCTGACGCTCCCCGACGTTGCGGCTCCGGTCGCGGCGTATGTTCCGGCCGTGATTTCCGGCAACCACGTCTACACATCCGGGCAACTGCCGTTCATCAACGGCAAGCTCGAGGCCACCGGAAAGGTTTCCACCGGTTCGGCGGGCGCCTCCGACGAGTCCACGGTGTCTCCGGAGGACGCGAAGGCCTACGCTGCCGTCTGCGCCGTCAACGCCCTGGCCGCCGTCAAGAGTGTGATCGGCGACCTCGACCGCATCACGCGGATCGTCAAAGTTGTCGGATTTGTATCCTCCGACCCTTCCTTCACCGGCCAGCCCGGTGTCATCAACGGCGCCTCGGAGCTGCTGGGCCAAGTCCTCGGCGACGCCGGCCAGCACGCACGTTCCGCCGTCGGCGTATCCGTTCTGCCGCTCGACTCGCCTGTCGAAGTCGAACTGATCGCTGAATTCGCCTAGTAGACCGGTTACTTAGTTGCCTCAGTTAGAACGCCGCCTGTTCGTCCTGCCCCCGGATCTTGAGGGAGCAGCCCGCAGCTGGATTGAACACGGTGAGCGGACGCCCCGCGCGCCCCGTTTGGCCTCCTCGGTGATCCTCCTGCGGGATTCGCCCACGGGCCTGGAGACCTGGCTCGGCTACCGGACGGGGTCCTCCCCGCTCGGTGTCCTCGCCTTCCCCGGCGGATCGCTGGAAGCCACCGACGACGACGCCGTCGGCTGGCTGGGCCCCTCACCCCAGCACTGGGCCGAGCAGATGGGGACGTCCGACGTCGGGCTGGCGCGCCGACACGTCGTCGGTGCCATCCGTGAATTGTTCGAGGAGACCGGCATCCTGCTGGCCGGCCCCGACCTGTCCACCACGGTGGAGCTGACCTCCCGCGCCGACTGGATGCGCGCCCGCGAAGCCGTGGCCGAGCAGGAGAAATCCTTCACCGACCTGCTCGCCAAGCGCGGGCTCTCGCTGCGCACTGACCTGCTCAAACCCCTGGTGAACTGGCTCAGCCCCGATTTCGCGCACCGCCGGTTCAATACCCGGTACTTCGCCGCGACGGTGCCCGTGAACCAGCAGCCCTCGCTGCTGGCCAGCAAGGGGATCTGGGGCCGCTGGGTGTGTGTCCGGAAAGTCGTGAGCGAGCGGGACAGCACCGTGCTGGGTGACGAGGTGGGGCAGGAGAACACCGTCGGCCGGACCCTGGGCGAACTCCTGGTCCCTGGCTCGGAGATCATGCTTGAGAAGATGGCCAAGGCCAACGGCTGCATCKCCTACCTCAGCTACAAGCGCAAGGCCCACGTCTACCAGCCGAAGCTGGTCGAGGAAGACGGCCGTCTCATGCTCGAAGTCGAAGCAGCCAAAACGATCGCCGGCGAACCGCAGCGGGAACGCTAGGCCCGGGGAGCGCCGACGCCACGGAAGGCTGGCTCCATGCGGGCGGCCTGTTAGGGCTTGGCTGCACGGGGAGCCCGGGACGTGGCCCGGGACATGCCCCGGGACATGCCCCGCGCTGCTCCTAAGGACTGGACATGTCCCTTCGTGCTGCGTGCCGGCCCGGGGCATGTCCCGCACTCCTCCTGAGCGCTGGACATGTTCCTTCGTGTTGCGTGCCGGCCCGGGACATGTCCTCCGGTCGGCCTGTCCGGTGGACATAGTGGCGTTATGTCCAGTCCTCGCAGCCGGGGCTGGACATGTCCCTTGATGCCCGGTGCGAGCCCGGGGACATGCCCCGCCCTGCTCCTGAGCACTGGACATGTCCCTTCGTGCTGCGTGCCGGCCCGGGACACGTCCCGCGGACAACCAGCCGGGGACCTGCTCCGAGAATTAACGGCAGAAGATTAACGGCAGAAGGCCGGTCCCGTTTCCGGGGCCGGCCTTCTGGTTGCTGCTGGGGATCCCTAGCGGGAACGCTGGCGCAGGCGCTGCATGTCAAGGATGACGACGGCGCGCGCTTCCAGGCGCAGCCAGCCGCGCTGCACGAATTCTGCGAGGGCCTTGTTGACCGTTTCACGGGAGGCGCCGACCAGCTGGGCGAGCTCCTCCTGCGTCAGKTCGTGGGCGACCAGGACGCCGTCGGTCGCCGGGCGGCCGAAGCGGTCGGCCAGATCCAGCAGCGCCTTGGCCACACGGCCCGGCACGTCGGAGAAGACGAGGTCGGAAAGGGAATCGTTGGTGCGGCGCAGGCGGCGTGCCAAGGCCTGCAGCAGCTGGGCCGAGACCTCGGGGCGGGTGCGCAGCAGCGCGTTGAGGCTCTCGTTCTTCAGGCCGGCGAGACGCGTCTCGGAAACGGCAGTTGCCGTGGCCGTGCGCGGGCTGGGGTCGAACAGCGCCATTTCGCCGAAAAGTTCGCCAGGGCCGAGGATGGCCAGCAGTGATTCGCGACCGTCCGGCGACGTGCGGCCGAGCTTCACCTTGCCGGAGACGATGAAGTAAAGCTGGTCACCCTGGTCGCCTTCCCGGAATACCGAGGCACCGCGTGAAAGGTCCACCTCGGTAAGTTCGTCCGTCAGCAGACGGAACGCCTCGTCGTCGAGCGTGGCGAAAAGGGGTGCGCGGCGCAATACCTCGATATCCATGAAATCTCCTGATTAGCTGTGTCGGCTGGGGCGCTTCAGCCATTCTTTCAGAATTTTGGAGCTTCTGTGACGTAGTTGGCACGGAAACGCCCGAAGGGGCCGAAAGCGCACGGCTCGGGAAGTCCGCGCAGATCCCTGTGCAGGCTGGCGGCCGGTCGGCAAACGTTCAGCTTACACCGGTAGAATCGTCGCTGAACTGTCTGTGAGGAGCCCCGGTGTTTGGCTTGACCATTTTGGACCTGGTGTTGGTTGTGGCGCTCTTGTCCTACCTGATTCACGGTCTTCGCAACGGCTTCCTTGTGACGCTCGGAGGCATCGCGGGATTCGCGGCAGGCGCCGTCGCCGCCTTCGTCTCCGTGCCCATCGTCAGCGGCCTAGTGGAGGACAGCGGCTGGCGCCTGACGGCGATCGTTGCCACGGCGGTCCTTCTGATGATCGTAGGCAACGGCCTCGGCACCATGATCGGGCGGCGAATCCGCAGCGTGGTCCCGTTCAGCCCCCTGCGGGCGGCGGACCGCCTCGTGGGCGGAGGCGTGAACGTGGTGGTGTCCGCCCTCGTGATGTCGATGCTGGCGTTCAGCATCGGGGCCCTCGGTGTGCCGTTGGTGTCCCAACAGCTCGCGGAATCCAAAGTCATCAGGTTCATCGACGGCGTGACGCCGATGCCGGTCAAGGCATCAATGGCGCAGCTGCGTTCCGCCGTGATCGGCGAGGGAATCCCCACCCTGCTGGACGGCTTCGGCCAGAGCCAGCCCGTTGCCGTTCCGGACACCAGCACGGACACGCCGGCGCTGAACAAGGCCGCCGCGTCCGTGCTCAAGATCGCCGGAACCGCCTACCAGTGCGGCCAAAACCAGACCGGAACAGGCTTCGTGGTCGCCCCCGGGCGCGTGGTGACCAACGCCCATGTGGTCGCCGGGGTCGACGAACCGGTGGTGGAAACGCCCGGTGGCCGCGCACTGCCTGGGCGCGTCGTGTACTTTGACTCCCAGCACGACCTCGCCGTCGTGGCCGTTGACGGTCTGCGCTCGGAACCCTTGGCGCTGGCTGCCGACCTGCCGTCCGGCAGCGCCGCGGCCTTTGCCGGCTATCCGCACGGCGGGCCTTTCCAGTCCAAACCAGCCACGGTGCAGGACATCGCCACCGTGCTGGTCCCGGACATCTATGGCAAGGATGCGTCGCCCGAGGACGTCTACCGGCTGGCCGGCGACGTGCAGCCGGGCAACTCCGGGGGTCCGCTCCTGACCATGGACGGGCAGGTGGCGGGGGTGGTCTTTGCCAAGGCCACAACCGAGTCCTCGCTCGGATTTGCGATCACCATGAATGACCTGAGCCCCGTGGCGGCTCAGGCGCCGGGTCTGGGTAGTGCCGTTTCGTCCGGACAGTGCATCAAGAAATGACCGGACTGCCACGCAGGCCCTAGCCACAGTCAGGCTCGAGCCGCACGCAGGCTAGAGCCACTCCAGGCTCTGCCCGTGCGGGCCCGTGATGGCTGCCGGCTGGCCGTCCTGCAGCAGCAGGAACCGGCCGCGGAGCCGGGCGTCATCCATTTCCGGGACCACACTGGACCCGTCTGCCTGCACTACCACCATGAGGCCTTCGTTCGAGAGCCAGTGGCAGCCCCGCTCCGCGGCAAGGTCCGCCATGGTGCGCCGGAACCGGGAGCGGCCGCCGGCATCCAGGTACGCCATGACGGCGCTGTGGAATACCACCAGGGCGGCGTCGGCCGGGGCTCGGCCGGCGCGTTCCACAAGTTGTTCGTTGACGTCGCCGGCCTCCAGCAGCGGCGGCCGTTCCCTGGCAATGGCGGTCGCCTGGCGCAGCCGTTCAAGCCGGAACTCCTGCTCCGGCCAGACGAGGGCTTCGAGCCAGGCGACGTCGGCCGGGTCGCGCACGTCCAGGGGGTTGAGGTCGATCCCGGCACGCCATGCCACCCGGGGACTTTCCGCCGGCAGCGGCACCGGGCCCGCGGTGAGGCAGCGCAGGACCGGAAACGTCCCAGGCTGGGCGCCATCCGGAACCAGCCGCGTCGTCCTTGCTTCCGCCGCCGGGTCCGCCGCCGACTCATCCGGTGCCCCCGCCCCGGTGTCGACAAACTCGTAACCGTAGCGGTCAGGGAACAGTGCCAGCCCCGCCGAGGCGCCCACCTCGATGAGGGCCAGCGGCCGGCCCTCTGCCGCGGAAATCTGCGCGAGTGAGGGCAGCAGGGTGGCGCAGCGTCCGGCCTCGTTCGTCTGCGTGGAACGGGACAGCACGATTTCCGAGACCGCGTCCCAGTGATGGTCCAGGAACCTCCGGAAATCGCGGTAAGGGCTGATCTGCGCGCCGAGGAACCGGGCCGCGGCGACGATCAGCAGCGGCTGGCGCTTGTTGTGCGGCCACTGATCAATCCGCCGAATCACCTCGGCGTCCCCGGCGATCCCCACGGACCACGCGGCATAGCAGGGGGAGGAACCGGGGGCGTCGACCGTGCCGAAGTGCCGGTACCACTGCGCTGTGTCTGTAGCCGTAGCCGCGCCCGGTGCTGTGTCCGAAGCAGCGCCCGTGCCCGGGTCCGGAACTGCGGATGCTTCCGCCGCCGCGGGTTCCGCGGGGGGACATGCTCAGTCCCCGGCCGCGTGCAGCCCGGCGAGGTATTCCACCGCGAAGCGGTAGCCCAGGATCCCGGCGCCGGCGATCACGGCCTTACTGATGTCCGAAAGGTAGGAATGGTGCCGGAAAGGCTCGCGGGCGTGAACATTGGTGATGTGCACCTCGACCGTCGGCAGGGCAACAGCGGAAATGGCGTCCCGGATGGCCACGGACGTGTGCGTGTAGGCGCCGGCGTTAAGCACGATTCCCACCGCCTTCCCGCGGGCGGCGTGGATGGCGTCCACCAGGGCCCCTTCATGGTTGGACTGGAAGCACTCGACGTCCAGGCCGTGCGCGGCACCGGCGTCTTTGGCGAGCTGTTCGACGTCGGCCAGCGTCGCCGTCCCGTATTTCTCGGGCTCGCGGGTGCCAAGCAGGTTCAAATTGGGTCCGTTGAGAACCAGGATGGTGCCGCGGCCGGCAGCGGTGGCGGAGGTGGCTTCAGTCATGTCTGCAAATCTATCGCGCCGCGGCCCGCCCGCGCCGTTCGTTACTGCCAATCGGTTCGTTACCGCCGCATTCCTCGCTTCTGCGGATGTTCCCGCCGCGGCCGCGTCGACAGACAGGACCAACGACGACGGCGGCGCGGCCCACCGCGGTGGGCGG